>JALTZY010000387.1 GCA_027045905.1 Paracoccaceae bacterium | reverse complement strand
CGAAGATGCGCCGGGTCTATGAATTGCTGAACGCGATCCAGTTCGAGGTGATGGCGGCGCGCTACGAGCGCCTGGCGGCGGCGCTGGCGGAACTGGCCCCGCAGACCGAGCTGTAGGGCCGGGCGCGCCGGGGCGGGACGGGGCAGGGCGGGACGGAGCGCAGGAAGCGCCCCCTTCCGCCCCTGCGCGGGCTGATACCCCCTTGACTCCGCCGCGCATTGCACCGATAAGCCGCTCGCCGGCAAGCCCGTGCGGGGCTCGCCGGTCGCAAGTCGATGAAACACCGCCCGCGGGGCGGCGCTGTCTGAGGCGGGCCCGGTAGAGTGCAGATATGCAGATACGGGGCGCGAAACGCCGGCGGGCCGAGAGGCAGGCCGGGGCCGCAGGACGCGGGAAATGAAGGAAGAGACGATGTTCGCGGTTCTCAAGACCGGCGGAAAGCAGTACCGGGTCCAGCCCGGCGATGTGCTCCGGGTGGAAAAGCTCGCCGCCAATCCCGGCGACAAGGTGCAGTTCAACGAAGTTCTGATGGTGGGTACGAAGGTGGGCACGCCGCTGCTCGAGGGCGCCGGCGTCCAGGCCGAGGTGCTCGACCAGATCAAGGGCAAGAAGGTGATCCACTTCGTGCGCCGCCGCCGCAAGCATTCCTCCAAGCGCACGAAGGGCCACCGCCAGCAGCTGACCGTGGTGCGCATCACCGAGATCCTCGAAAGCGGCGCCGACAAGTCCGGCGTGATGGCCGCGGTCGGCGCGGGCTCGGCCTCGGCCGCCGCCGTTGCCGCCGCCAGGCCGGCCGGGAAAGCCGCGCCGAAGAAGGCCGCCCCGAAGAAAGAGGGCAGGCCTGCCGAGGCCGCGCCCGAAGCCGCCGCCGGCAGCAAGCCCGCGAACCTGCTTGCCGAGGCTCGTGGCGGCAAGCCCGACGACCTCAAGAAAATTTCCGGCGTCGGCCCCAAGCTCGAAAGCACCCTGCACCAGATCGGCGTCTTCCACTTCGACCAGATCGCCGAATGGGGACCGGAAGAGATCGCCTACATGGACGATCACCTGTCCTTCAAGGGCCGCATCGAACGTGATAACTGGATTGAGCAGGCGAAGGAATTCGCCGCCGCGAAGGAGTAGGAAAGATGGCACACAAGAAAGCAGGCGGTTCTTCCCGTAACGGGCGCGACAGCGCCGGCCGGCGCCTTGGCGTCAAGAAATTCGGCGGCGAGCATGTGCTCCCCGGCAATATCATCATCCGCCAGCGCGGCACCAAATGCTGGCCGGGCCAAGGCGTGGGCATGGGCAAGGATCACACCATCTATGCCACCGTCGAGGGCCAGGTGAAGTTCCACAAGGGCCTCAAGCGCCGCACCTTCATTTCGGTCCTCCCGGCAGCGGAGGCCGCCGAGTAGCCGAACGCCAAAGGTTTCAGGAATTTGGGGGTCGGCTGGGAAGCCGGCCCCTTTTCGTTTCAGCAGGAGACATGCCCGGCACTGCGCATGTCCCGGGCCGGAAAATCGGGGTAACGGGAAAATTGCGCAAATCCTCCCTATATACCTGAAAAGCTGCTTTTGAGGAGAAAGCGATGATCATGGACGAGATCACCAGCCAGGACCCGATCGAGGCCGGGCGCTTCGTGCTGCGCCCGCCGGAAATGGCAGATGCCGGGGCGATCGGCCTCTACATGGCCGATCCGCGCGTGGCCGAGGCCAGCGCCAATATCCCCCATCCGCTGCCGCCGGGCGCGACCGAGGCGCTGATTCGCCGCGCCCTGGACCCGGAGGTGGGCGAACAGGTCTGGATCATGGATGGCGACGTGGAGGGCGGCAAGGGGGTCCTGGGGATGCTCAGCCTGACCAGACTGGACCGCGACCAGTGCCAGCTTTCCTTCTGGGTGGCGCCGGCCTTCTGGAATGCGGGGCTCGCCAGCGAAGCGGTCAATGCCCTGATCCGCGCCAATCCACACGACAGCCACGAGATGTTTGCCGAGGTGTTCCAGGACAATCCGGCCTCGGCCCGGGTACTGACCAATGCGGGCTTCCAGTATATCGGCGATGCGGAGGCTCATTCGCTGGCACGCGGGGTGATGGTGCCCACATGGACCTATATCAGGAAGATGGGCTGAGACCGCGGGGGGCGTGCTGCGTCTTTTGCCCGCCCCGCCCTTGAGTCCGGCCCCGTCAGCCTTTATCGAATCCCGGAAAGGGGCCTGCCATGAAGTTTCTCGACCTTGCCAAGGTTCATATCCGCTCGGGCAGCGGCGGCGCCGGCTGCGTGAGCTTCCGGCGCGAGAAATACATCGAATATGGCGGCCCCGATGGCGGTGACGGGGGCCGGGGCGGCGATGTCTGGGCCGAGGTGGTGGACGGGCTCAACACCCTGATCGACTTCCGCTACCAGCAGCATTTCTTCGCAAAGAACGGTCAGCCCGGCATGGGCAAGCAGCGCACCGGCAAGGATGGCGCCGACGTGGTGCTGCGCGTGCCGGTGGGCACCGAGATCCTCGACGAAGATCAGGAAACGGTGCTCTTCGACCTCACCGAAGTAGGCGAGCGGGTACTGCTGGCGCGCGGCGGCAATGGCGGCTTCGGCAACCTGCACTTCAAGAGCGCCACCAACCAGGCCCCGCGCCGGGCCAATCCGGGCCAGCCGGGGGTGGAGCGCACGCTGTGGCTGCGCCTGAAGCTGATTGCCGATGCGGGGCTCCTGGGCCTGCCCAATGCGGGCAAGTCCACCTTCCTCGCCGCCACTTCCAACGCGCGCCCCAAGGTGGCCGATTACCCCTTCACCACGCTGGTGCCCAATCTCGGCGTGGTCGGGGTGGACGGGGCCGAATTCGTCATCGCCGACATTCCCGGCCTGATCGAGGGCGCGCATGAGGGTAGGGGGCTGGGCGATACCTTCCTCGGCCATGTGGAGCGCTCGGCGGTGCTTCTGCACCTGGTGGATGCCACCGCCGAAGACCCGGTGGCCGACTGGCGCACCATCCTGGGCGAGCTTGAAGCATACGGAGGCGCGCTGGCCGAAAAGCCCCGCCTTACGGTGCTGAGCAAGGTGGATGCGCTCGACCCCGAAACCCGCGCCGCGCGCCACGCCGCCCTTGCCGCCGAGGCCGGCGCGGTGCTGCAAATGTCGGCCGTCACCGGCAAGGGCGTGAGCGACGTGCTGCGCGCGCTCAAGGCCGAGATCGGCACCGACCGCCTGCGCCAGAAGCCCGCGGAGAAAGAAGCGCCATGGACCCCCTGAGTCAAGCGCGCCGGATCGTGGTCAAGATCGGCTCGGCCCTGCTGGTCGAGCACGGCGCCCTGCGCGCCGAGTGGCTCGCCTCGCTCGCCGCCGACGTGGCCGCGCTCAGGAAAGCCGGTGCCGACGTGGTGCTGGTCTCCTCCGGCTCGATCGCGCTCGGCCGCGCCGTGCTCGGCCTCGATGCAGCCGAACTCCCGCTCGAGCAGGCACAGGCGGCCGCCGCCGTGGGCCAGATCCGCCTCGCGCGCGCCTATGAAGAGGCGCTTGCCCCCCTCGGCCTCACCACCGCGCAGGTGCTGCTGACGCTTGAAGACAGCGCCGACCGCCGCCGCTACCTCAACAGCCGCGCCACCCTCGAGCAGCTCCTCAGCCTCTCCGTGGTGCCGATCGTCAACGAAAACGACACCATCGCCACCGACGAGATCCGCTATGGCGACAATGACCGCCTCGCCGCCCAGATCGCCGTCACCGTGGGCGCCGACGCCCTGGTGCTGCTCTCGGATGTGGACGGCTTCTACTCCGCCAATCCCAGGGCCGACCCTTCCGCGCGCCGCTACGCGGTGATCGACGAGATCACCCCCGCGCTCGAATCCATGGCCGGCGATGCCGGCACCGGCCTTTCCAAGGGGGGCATGAAGACCAAGCTGATGGCAGCCAGAGCCGCCACCCGCGCCGGCTGCGCCATGCTGATCGCCGAAGGGCACCGGATGAGCCCGCTCAAAGCCCTCAGAGAAGGCGCGCCGCACACGCTTTTCACCGCCACCACCTCCCCGCAGGCCGCGCGCAAGCAATGGATCGCCTCGATGAAGCCCAGGGGCAGCGTGACCATCGACGCCGGCGCCGCCGCCGCGCTGGGGCGGGGCAAATCGCTCCTGCCCGCCGGGGTGCACAGCGTGGAGGGCGATTTCCAGCGCGGCGACCCGGTCGATATCCTCACCCCCGACGGCACCCGCCTTGGCTGCGGCCTCACCCGCTACAGCGCCCAGGAGGCCCGCGCCATTCGCGGCAAGCACTCCACCGAGATCGAAGCCGCGCTCGGCTATCCCGGCCGCGCCGCCCTGATTCATCGCGATGACATGGCGATTTGACCTCTTTCACCTTTTCGCAAATACTCCCGCCGGAGGCATGAAATCGAAAGCACCGACATGACAGACACGCAAGACATCCCCGCCCTGATGGCCGATCTCGGTGCCCGCGCCCGCGCCGCCAGCGCCACGCTCGCCTTTGCCACATCGGCGCAGAAACAGGCCGCGCTCGAAGCCGCCGCCGAAGCGATCCTCGCGGGCAAGGATTCGATCCTCGCCGCCAATGCGCGCGATCTCGACTATGGCCGCGAAAAGGGGCTGGGCCCTGCCATGATGGACCGGCTGATGCTCGATGAGGCGCGCATCAGAGCCATGGCCGAGGGCTTGCGCGCGGTCGCGGCGCAGGAAGACCCGGTGGGCCGCATCCTCGCCGAATGGGACCGCCCCTCGGGGCTTCATATCCAGCGGGTCGCGACTCCGCTCGGCGTGATTGGGGTGATCTACGAGAGCCGCCCCAATGTCACCGCCGATGCCGGCGCGCTCTGCCTCAAGGCCGGCAATGCGGTGATCCTGCGTGGCGGCTCCGAGAGCTTCCATTCCTCGCGCGCGATCCATGCCTGCCTTGTCGCCGGGCTCAAGGCGGCGGATCTGCCCGAAGACGCGATCCAGCTCATCCCCACCCGCGACCGCGCCGCCGTACGCGAGATGCTGACCATGACCGACACGATCGACGTGATCGTGCCGCGCGGCGGCAAGGGGCTGGTGGGGCTCGTGCAGCGCGAGGCGCGGGTGCCTGTCTTCGCCCATCTGGAGGGGATCGTGCATGTTTATGTGGACCGCGCGGCCGACGCCGAAAAGGCCCGTGCGGTGGTGCTCAACGCCAAGACCCGCCGCCCCGGCATCTGCGGTGCGGCCGAATGCCTGCTCCTTCACCGCGACATCGCCGAGGGGCTCGGGCGCGAGCTGCGCGAGGCCCTCACCGAGGCCGGGGTGGCGCTGCGCGAGGGAGAGGAGGCTTGGGGGCGGGAATTCCTCGACATGATCATGGCCGTGCGCGTGGTCGATGACCTCGATCAGGCCATCGCCCATATCCGCCGATACGGATCCGGCCACACGGATGCGATCATCACCGAGGACATGGCCGCGCGCGACCACTTCTTCGAACGGCTCGACAGCGCGATCCTGATGCACAACGCCTCGACCCAGTTCGCCGACGGGGGCGAGTTCGGCATGGGCGCGGAAATCGGCATCGCCACCGGCAAGCTGCATGCTCGCGGGCCGGTGGGCGCGGCGCAGCTGACCTCGTTCAAGTACCTGGTCGAGGGCGAGGGAACCATCCGCGACTGACCTTTCGCGCCGCCCGGAAGTCTCCGGAGAGGGCCGGCAGGTCCTGTGCTTCGAAGGCCGCGCATCCGCGCGGCAGATTCGAGGCCTCCGGCGGGGATATTTGCAGAAGTGTGAGTGGCCCTCCCCGGAGCGGATTCGGCTTTCCTCGGGACGTCATTCGGGGGGGGCGGTCATTCGGGCGCGGTCATTTTGCCGCGGCCTTTTGGCGGGCAGCGCGCAGGCGGGCAAAATCCTCGCCGGCATGGTAGCTCGAGCGCGTGAGCGGGGTTGCCGAGACCATGAGGAAGCCCTTGCCGAAGGCGGCCTTTTCGTAAGCGGCGAATTCCTCGGGCGTGACGAAGTGCGCCACCGCGTGGTGCTTGGGCGTGGGTTGCAGATACTGGCCGATGGTCAGGAAATCCACATCCGCCGCGCGCATGTCGTCCATCACCTGGAGCACCGCCTGGCGCTCTTCGCCAAGCCCGACCATGATCCCGGATTTCGTGAACATGGTGGGGGCGAGTTCCTTGACCCGCTGCAACAGGCGCAGGGAGTGGAAGTAACGCGCGCCGGGGCGGACCTCGGGATAGAGGCCGGGGACGGTCTCGAGATTGTGGTTGAAGACGTCCGGGCGTGCGGCGACCACCACTTCCAGCGCCTCGGGCCCGCATTTGAGGAAGTCGGGGGTGAGCACCTCGATCGTGGCCTCCGGCGCCTTGTGGCGGATCGCGCGGATGGTCCGGGCGAAGTGCCCGGCCCCGCCATCGGCGAGGTCGTCGCGGTCCACGCTGGTGATGACCACATGTCTGAGGCCGAGGCGCGCCACCGCATCGGCGACCCGGCCGGGCTCGAAGGGGTCGAGCGCCTCGGGCCGGCCGGTGGCGACATTGCAGAAGCTGCAGCCGCGGGTGCAGATCTCACCCATGATCATCATGGTGGCGTGGCCGGCCGACCAGCACTCGCCCACATTGGGGCAGCCCGCCTCGGAGCAGACCGTGGACAGGCCGTGGTCGCGGATGATCCTGCGGGTCTGCGCATATGCCTGCCCGCCCGGGGCCTTTACCCGGATCCAGCCGGGCTTCTTCGGCTGGGTCTGATCGGGGCGGTGGGCCTTTTCCGGGTGGCGGGATCCGGGGTCCTTCAGGTCGCGCATGGCTGTCTCCTTTGCGCCTGATTAGCGCCGAAGCGGCGGGCCTACAAGCGTCTTGCCCGTTCGATCAGGTGCCGGCCGGCTTCGGCGAGCAGTTCGGCGAGCTCGTCGAACCAGTCGCCGGCATCGGCGCCGCCCAGATCCGGGCGCACGAGGGCGATGACCCGCCCCGGCTCCGGCGCGTCGAAGCGCAGGGTGGCGAGGTTCGCCACCTGCGCCACTTCCCGGCTCAGGGCGATTTCGGGCAGGAAGGTCTCGCCATAGCCCGCCGCTGCCAGCCCGGTGAGCGTGCTCAGCGATGCGGCTCCCAGGTCGGCGCGGGTCGCCCGGGACCGCTCCAGGCCGCAGACTTCCAGCGCCTGGTCGGCGAGGCAGTGCCCCTCGTCCAGCAGCAGGAGCTGCTCGGCTGCCAGATGCAGCGGGCTGAGCCTTCGGTGCCGCCGGCGCAGGGCGGCGATCTGCTCCCGGGCGCCGGCCAGCAGGAAGCTTTCGGAGAAGAGCGGCTGCTCGATCAGCCCCGGCGCCCCGGCGGGCAGCGCCACCACCGCCGCGTCCAGCCGCCCTTCGGCCAGGTCGTCCAGCAGGCCAGCCGTCTGCGCTTCGCGCAGGCGCAGCGCCACGTCCGGGTGGCTCTGGCGCAGGCCGGGAAGCAGTTCGGGCAGCAGGTAGGGCGCCACCGTGGGGATCATCCCCAAGTTCAGCGGCCCCTCCAGCCGGTCGCTTCGCTTCAGCACCTGCGTCAGGCGCCCCAGCTCGTCCAGCACCCGGTGCGCGCTCTCCAGCAGGCGGTGACCGGCCGGGGTCAGGGCGAAGCCGCGCCCGCGTCCGCGCCTGATCAGAGTGACGCCCAGGCGCTCCTCCAGTTCGCGTATCTGGGTGGACAGCGCGGGCTGGGTAATGTGCAGGCGCTCGGCGGCGGCGCCGAAATGCCGGGTTTCGGCCAGGGTAGTGAAGGAGGCAAGCTGGCGCAGGGTGATATTCATAATCTTATTTTATCAAATACGCATAATAATACAATTTCCATTTATTATTGCTTTGCCCCATGCTCTGCCCGTTACCAGCCACCAGACTGGATGATGAGGAGAGAGACATGACCAAGAGACTCACCACCACCGCCGGCGCCCCCGTCGCCGACAACCAGAACAGCCTGACTGCCGGCCCCCGCGGCCCGCTACTGATGCAGGACTACCAGCTGATCGAAAAGCTCGCCCATCAGAACCGCGAGCGCATCCCCGAGCGCGTGGTGCACGCCAAGGGCTGGGGGGCCTACGGCACCCTCAAGATCACCGGCGACATCTCCGCCTACACCCGTGCCAGGGTTCTGCAGCCGGGTGCCGAAACCCCGATGCTGGCGCGCTTTTCCACCGTGGCGGGCGAGCTGGGCGCGGCCGACCACGAGCGCGACGTGCGCGGCTTTGCCCTGAAGTTCTACACCGAGGAGGGCAACTGGGACATGGTGGGCAACAACACGCCGGTCTTCTTCCTGCGCGACCCCTACAAGTTTCCGGATTTCATCCACACCCAGAAGCGCCACCCGAAGACCAACCTGCGCTCGGCCACCGCGATGTGGGATTACTGGAGCCTCAGCCCCGAGGCGCTGCACCAGGTGACCATCCTGATG
>JALTZY010000386.1 GCA_027045905.1 Paracoccaceae bacterium | reverse complement strand
CGTATGCCGTTGGAAATGCTCGATTTCCCGTTGCCGGGCGGGCCATACATCAGGATCGAGCGGCCGGCCGAGACGGCAGGCCCGAGCTGGTCGAGCAGGTCCGGCGGCAGGATCAGGTGGCCCATGGCGGCGGTGAGGCGCTCGCGGCTGATGCGGATGTTGCGGATCGACTGGCGCTTGACCTGGGCTGAGTAAGCGGCCATCGGCACCGGCATGGCGCCGTAATATTCGGACTGGCTCAGCGCGTCGAGCGCGCGCGCCTTGCCGGAATCGGTGAGGCGAAACCCCATCTCGCCGCCGGAATTGGCGTGCAGCGTGCCGGTGGCCTCGATCAGCCCCTGGTCGCGGGCCTGGTCGATCAGCTCCTGTACCACCCGGGCAGGGATGCAGAGCACCTTTTCCA
This sequence comes from Paracoccaceae bacterium, assembly GCA_027045905.1. Taxonomy (GTDB): domain Bacteria; phylum Pseudomonadota; class Alphaproteobacteria; order Rhodobacterales; family Rhodobacteraceae; genus JAAEUB01. The sequence continues at coordinate 7,968 of JALTZY010000386.1, read as the reverse complement.
GCGCCGAGATTTCCTCGGCATTGGTGCGAAACATGGTCTTGAGCAGGATATCGCGCATCATCACCACGTTGAGCCCGATATCGGCGATGGAGCGCGCCGCGGGGGGCGGCGTGACGGTGCTGACGGGATCGGTGGGGCCAGTATCGCTGGAACCAGTGGAATCGCTGGGGCCGGTGCCGGTCTGGATATTCATGCTGCTGCTCGTTTGCCTGTTTGTCCCGATTCTAGCCGCACACGCGCCTTCTCACAACAAAAACCGCATTCGCCTTTTGCAATGCGCAGTATCGCCGCGTAAGATTGCCAAAAAGTGAACAACAGAGGCGGGCAGGGCATGAAACGGGCAAACGGGCTCCATCTCGGCGCATTCCTGGCGGCGGTGCTGGCGGTGCTGGGCGGCGCGGCGCTCATCAAGGGCGGCTTCCATATCGGCAAGCACGAAGGCGACACGCTGCACCTTTTGCAGCTGGTCGAGCGCATGGCGCGGGGCGAGTGGCCGCATCTGGATTTCCACACCCCGATCGGGGTGCTGGCAATCGCACCGATCGCGCTGATGCTCCGGTCCGGGCTCGGGGCCGGCATGGCGCTGCTCGCGGCACAGGTGCTGGTGGCGGCGCTGCTGCTGCCGGCGATCTGGCATGTGGCCCGCAGCCGCTTTGCCGGCGGCTGGGCCCATGCCTTCGGCGCGCTGGTGCTGGTGCTGGTGCTGGCGCTGGTCCACGGCACGGCGGAACCCACGGTCTCGATCTCGATGCATTACAACCGTTGGGCCTGGGCGGTGGCCTTCCTGGTCATCGCCATCGCCATGCTCGCACCGCTCGAAGGACGCGCCACGCCCGCAGCCGACGGGCTGATCCTCGGCATCGGCGCCGCCCTGCTGGCGCTGACCAAGATCACCTATTTCGTCGCCTTCGCCCCGCCGGTGCTGCTGCTGCTTGCAAGCCGCCGCCAGTGGCGCGCGCTGGGCGTGGCTGTGGCCGCGGGGCTTGCCGTCGCCGCGCTGCTGACCCTGCTTGCCGGCCCCGGCTTCTGGCTCGCCTATATCGACGACCTGCAAACCGTGCGCAAAAGCGGCTTTCGCGCGAGCCCCGGCCTCCCCTTCGCCCAGGTGGTGGCCGCCCCCGCCTATATGGCCGCCTCGCTCACCGCGCTCATGACGGTGGTGCTGCTGCGCCAGAGCGGGCGCGCGACAGAGGGCCTCGCCATGCTGCTGCTCGCGGGCGGGTTCTTCTACGTCACCTACCAGAATTTCGGCAACGATCCCCAGTGGCTCCCCCTGCTCGGGCTGATGCTCTGGCAGCTCGCCCCGCCCCCGGGGCAGAAAAACGCCCTCGGCTGGGACCTGCGCCAGGCCATCCACCTCACCGCCCTTGCCGCCCTGCTCATGGCCGCTCCAAGCCTGCTGAACCTCGCCTACAGCCCGTTTCGCCACCTCGCGGCGGATCCGGCCGATTACCGCCCGCTGTTCCCCGGCAGCGAAGCGCACCGTGACCTGCAGACCATGGCCCCGCGGGCCGAAAAGATCGTCGCCCAGATCGCGCTCGAAAGCCCGGACAATGCCTTCGGCCCCTTCACCGAGGCGCGCGCGCGCGAAATGACACGGACCAGCTTCCGGGGCGAGGCGCTGCCGATCTGCGACATGAAAGTGGGCGCGGCGCCCTGGTATGCGGCCATGAGCGCCGACCTGCGCGCCTCCGGCCTCGCCGAGGGCAGGACCGTATTCACCGCCGACATGATGTCGGCCTTCTGGCTCTACGGCGCCTTCGAGCCCCTGCCCGGCGCCTCGCCCTGGTATTACGGCGGCCTGCCCGGCTGGGAAAATGCCGACTACCTGCTGGTGCCGCTCTGCCCGATGGCCGCCTTCGTGCGCAAGATCATCCTCGACCAGATCAGCGCCCGCGGCGATAGGCTCACCGAAGTCAGGCGCAACGAAATGTACATCCTCTACGCCCGCTGAGCGCCGCTCCTCGCGCTCTCCCGCATCCGGCCGGTCAGGCCGTACGATGCCGGGACGTTTCGCCATTGCCCAAGAGGCCGGACCCCTCCCGCGATCAGCCCACGAGAAGCGCCGGGCGCCGCACCACGGGCCGGTCCTGCATCCGGGCCGGCCGCCCTATCCCGGCTCCTTCACCGCCTGCATGGAAACGAAGGTCGAACTGTGCGCCACATGCGGGAGCGCCGAGATCCGCTCGCCCAGCACCCGCCGATAGGCCGCCATGTCGCTGGTGCGCACCTTGAGCAGGTAGTCGAACGCCCCGGCGATCATGTGGCATTCCTCCACCTCGGCAATGGCGCGCACTCCGGCATTGAAGGCCTCGAGCGCCGCCTCGCGGGTATCGCTGAGCTTCACCTCGACAAAGGCCACATGGTCGCGCCCCAGCCGCACCGGGTCCACCATCGCCCGGTAGCCGGTGATCACCCCGCTCCTCTCGAGCCTTCTGAGCCGCGCCTGGGTGGGCGATTTCGAAAGTCCGATGCGCCGGGCGAGGTCGGTCACCGCGATGCGTCCCTCGCGCGAGAGGATGTCGAGGATGTCACGATCAAACCTGTCAAGGATGGTTATTTTGGTCATTTTTCCCGATAATACACGACTTTCAGGCAGATTGGCTCTGATTTACCGGATATCATAAGGCAAAAGGGAGGAAGCGCCAATGGCTGATTTCACCGCGATCGACCGGGCAATGCTGCTGACCGGCCCGCCCGACCTGGAGGCCCTCGCCCGCCGGGCCGGGCTGGATGAAGCGGCGCGCGCGGCGATTGCCGCCCAAGGCGCGCGGCTGGTCGAGCGCGTGCGCGCGGCGGGCGATCCGGGGCTGATGGAGGTGTTCCTGGCCGAATACGGGCTCTCCACCGAGGAGGGCGTGGCGCTGATGTGCCTCGCCGAAGCGCTCCTCAGGGTGCCCGACGCCCCCACCATCGACGCGCTGATCGAGGACAAGATCGCCGCCTCCGACTGGTCGCGCCACCTGGGCCGCTCCACCTCGACGCTGGTCAATGCCTCGACCTGGGGGCTTTTACTCACCGGCAAGGTGCTGGAACCGGGCGCGGAGGCGGGCGGGCTCGCGGGCACGCTGAGGGGCGCGCTGAAGCGGCTGGGCGAACCGGTGATCCGCGCGGCGGTGGGGCGCGCGATGCGCGAGATGGGCGCGCAATTCGTGCTGGGCGAAGACATCGCCGCCGCCATGGCCCGCGCCGGGAAAATGCAGCAGAAGGGCTACACCTATTCCTACGACATGCTCGGCGAGGCCGCGCGCACCGACGCAGATGCGCGCCGCTACCACCTCGCCTATGCCGATGCCATCACCGCGCTGGCGCCGGCCTGCACCGCCGCCGATATCCGCGACAATCCCGGCCTCTCGGTCAAGCTCTCGGCCCTGTTTCCCCGCTACGAGGTGGCCCAGCGCGCGCGCGTGCTGGAAACCCTGGTCGCGCGCACCTCCTCGCTTGCCCAGTTGGCCCGCGCCGCCGGGATGGGCTTCAATATCGACGCCGAAGAAGCCGACCGCCTGTGTCTCTCGCTGGAAGTGATCGAAGCGGTGCTTTCGGACCCGGCCCTGGCCGGATGGGACGGCTTCGGCGTGGTGGTGCAGGCCTACGGGCCGCGCGCGCGCCATGTGATCGACTGGCTCGCGGCTCTCGCCCGGCGCCTCGACCGCCGGCTGATGGTGCGCCTCGTCAAGGGCGCCTATTGGGACAGCGAGATCAAGCGCGCGCAGGTCTTGGGGCTCGCGGGCTTTCCGGTCTTTACCGACAAGCAGGCGACTGACGCCAATTACCTCGCCTGCGCCCGCCAGTTGCTCGATGCCGAGCGCCTTTATCCGCAATTTGCCACCCATAACGCCCATACCATGGCCGCGATCCTGCACATGGCCGAGGGGCGCGACGATTTCGAATTCCAGCGCCTGCACGGCATGGGCGAGCGCCTGCACGAGATCGTGCGCGCCAGCCATGCCAGCCGCTGCCGCATCTATGCGCCGGTGGGCACGCATCGCGACCTCTTGGCCTATCTGGTGCGCAGGCTTCTGGAAAACGGCGCCAATTCCTCCTTTGTCAACCAGATCGCAAACCCGGCCTTTGCCGCCGAAGAGGTGGCCGCCGATCCCTTTGCCAAGCCCCTCGCCGCGCGCCCCCTGGTGCCGGCGGGGCCGGATCTGTTTGCCCCCGAGTGGGTCAATTCGCGCGGGTTTGACCTCAGTCACCCCCCGCATCTCGATGAAATCGACACCGCCCGCGCGCCCTTCCGCCAGCGCCGTTTCGGCCCCGAAAGCACGCTCTCCGGGGCGCTTGTCACAGTCACGAACCCGGCTCAACCCTCTGACATCGTGGGCGAAATCCGATGGTCCAGCGAAGCGGACGTGTCCGAGGCCCTGACCCGCGCCCGGCCTTGGGACGCCCCCCCAGAGACGCGCACCGCGGTCCTGCGCAAGGCTTCCGCGCTTTACGAAGCCCATTTCGGGCGCCTCTTCGCCCTGCTCGCCCGCGAAGCCGGCAAGACCCTGCCCGATGCGCTGAGCGAGCTGCGCGAGGCGGTGGACTTCCTGCGCTATTACGCGGCGCGCGTGCCCGATGCCCCCGCCGCCGGGCTGTTTGCCTGCATCTCGCCGTGGAACTTTCCGCTGGCGATCTTCACCGGCCAGATCGCCGCCGCGCTCGCCGCCGGCAATGGCGTGCTCGCCAAGCCCGCCGAGCAGACCGGGCTGATCGCCCATGAAGCGGTGGCGCTTCTGCACAAGGCCGGGGTGCCGCGCGACGTGCTGCAGCTTCTGCCCGGCGATGGCGCGGTGGGCGCGGCCCTCACGCGTGACGCGCGCATCTGCGGCGTCGCCTTCACCGGCTCCACCGAGACCGCGCGCACGATCCGCGCTTCCATGGCCCGCCACCTCGCCCCCGGCGCGCCGCTCATCGCCGAGACCGGCGGCATCAACGCCATGGTGATGGACAGCACCGCGCTCCCGGAACAGGCGGTGCGCGACGTGCTCGCCTCGGCCTTCCAGAGCGCAGGCCAGCGCTGTTCGGCCCTGCGCTGCCTCTATGTGCAGGAAGAAATCGCCGAGGATTTCACCACCATGCTCACCGGGGCCATGGACGAACTGCGCCTTGGCGACCCCTGGCATCTCTCGACCGATATCGGCCCGCTGATCGACGCCGAGGCCCATGCGGACATCGCCGCATATATCGCCGCCGCCCGTGCCGAGGGCCGCGTGATCAAGGCGCTGGAAGCCCCCGCAGCGGGCCATTTCCTCGCCCCTACCCTGCTGCGCGTCGGCTCGATCCGCGAGGTCGAGCGCGAAGTGTTCGGCCCGGTGCTGCACATGGCGACCTTTGCCGCGAGCACGCTCGAACAGGTGCTCGAAGACATCAACGCCACCGGCTACGGCCTCACCTTCGCCCTGCACAGCCGCATCGACGACCGGGTGCAGCGGGCGGTCGAGCAGGTCCGCGCGGGCAACATCTATGTGAACCGCAACCAGATCGGCGCCGTGGTCGGCAGCCAGCCCTTTGGCGGCGAAGGGCTTTCAGGCACCGGCCCCAAGGCGGGCGGGCCGCATTACCTCTCCCGCTTCTCGGCCAGCGCGCCGCCGCCCCTTGCCGGAACGCCCGACACATCGGCCCCCGACCCGGCCGAGATCCAGCGCCGGCTCGATCAATGGACCCCGCCCCAAGCGCCCCTTTCAGAGCAGAGCCTGCCCGGCCCCACCGGCGAGATGAACCGCCTCTTCACCTTCCCCCGCGCGCCGTTTCTCTGCCTTGGCCCCGGCGCGGCCGCAGCTCGCGCACAAGCTCAGGCGCTCGAAAAAGTGGGCGCGGCAGGCATCGCCTGCGAGGGGCTCGCCCCCGAGGCGCTCACCACGCTCACGGGCTTTGCCGGCGCGCTGCACTGGGGCAGCGAGGCCGAGGCACGCGCCTGCGCCCTGGCGCTGGCCGCGCGCCAGGGGCCGATCCTGCCGCTGATTACCGGCGCGCCGGGAGCCGAATTTCTGCTCGAGCGCGCCCTTTGCGTGGATACCACCGCCTCAGGCGGCAATGCGGCGCTGATCGCCGGGACCGCGCTCGACGGGGCCGGGGCTTGACCCCGCCGCCCCGATCGGCAAGGCTCCCCCATGCTTCCCATTCGCGACCACAACCCGGCCACCCGCACACCTTACGTCACCTATGCGCTGATCGGTGCCAATGTGCTGATCTACCTGCTGATGCTCCCCGCATCGGACAGCGAGACGGCGCTCATGCGCCTCTATTACCAATGGGGGCTGGTGGCGGACTGGGTGACCCAGGGTCAGCACCTGACCGGGCTCTTCACCCACATGTTCGTGCATGGGGGCTTCATGCACCTTGCGGGCAACATGCTCTTTCTCTGGATCTTCGGCGATAATCTCGAAGACGAGATGGGCCATGCGGGCTTTCTCCTCTTCTACCTGGCCTCGGGGCTGGGGGCGGCGGCGCTGCAGATCGTCGCCACCCCCGCCTCCATGGTGCCGATGGTGGGCGCGTCCGGCGCCATTGCCGGGGTGATGGGCGGCTACCTGCTGCTCTATCCCCGGGCGCGAGTGGATGTGCTGGTGTTCTTCTTCTTCTTCATCCACGTCTTTGCGGTCCCGGCCTGGCTGATGCTGGCGGTCTGGTTCGCCCTGCAACTGTTCAACGGCGCCAGCATCGCCGCCGCCGGGATCGCCGGCGATGGCGGCGTGGCCTACTGGGCTCATGCGGGGGGCTTCGTGGTGGGGCTGATGCTGGTGCTGCCGCTGTGGCTGCGCCGGGGCGGCCCGCTCTTCTGGAGCCGCACCCACGGGCACCCGCCCCACCCCGAAGCACGCTACCGCCTGGTGCGCAGCCATATCCCGACCGTGCGACGCCGCCGCCGGCGCTGACATGGAAGCCGGGAGAAAACGGTATCAGTAGCTGTAATCGGTCATGTAGTCGCTGACACGATTCGCGACCTCCGGGACCGACGCGCCCACATAAAAGGCAGCGCCCATGCCAAGGGCGACGAGCGCCGCGGTCAGCACGATCCAGTCAACGGTAACGGCCCCTTCCTCGCTGCGCAAGAAACGGGTAAAACAGGTGAAGCGGGTTTTGCAAGCGACGTGTCTCATGCCCCGCTTCCTTCCCGCAATTCGTGGCAGAAATACGGCCTTGGCGCGGTGATTTTGCTTAACCGTTCACCCGCCACGGACAATCCGCGCGAATTTCTCGAAAATCGCCTCGTTCGCGGCAACAATCTCGCCGCTTTCCAGAATATCCGCCTCAGGCTCCAGCGCCTCGACAAGCGCGCCCGCCTCGCGGGCGATGACGATCCCCGCCGCCATGTCCCAGGGATGCAGCCGCCGCTCCCAGAAGCCATCGTAGCGCCCGGCCGCCACATAGGCGAGATCGAGCGCCGCCGCGCCCCAGCGCCGCACCCCGGCGCAAGTCGGCAGCAGGCGCGCGAGATCGGCCAGCGTGTCCGGGAGATCGCTCCGCCCGCCGAAGGGCAGCCCGGTGGCAAAGATCGACTCGATCAGCCGTCCGCGCCCCGACACCCTGAGCCGGCTCTGGTTCATCCACGCCCCCTGCCCCTTCTCGGCCATGAAAAGCTCGTCCTTGGCCGGATCATATACCACTCCGGCCACCACCTCGCCCTTGTGCTCGAGCGCGATCGACACCGCCCAATGCCCCAGCCCGTGCAGGAAATTGGTGGTCCCGTCCAGCGGATCGACGATCCAGCGCCGGGTCGGGTCGGCCCCTGCCACCTCACCTCCGCTCTCCTCGCCGAGCCAGCCATAATTGGGCCGGGCCTCGGTCAGCATCTCGCGAATGATCCGCTCCGCCTCGATATCGGCGCGCGAGACGAAATCTCCCGCCCCCTTGACCGAGACCTGCAGATTCTCCACCTCGCGAAAATCCTTGACCAGCGAACGCCCCGCCATCCGGGCGGCCTTGACCATCAGATTGAGATTGGCGCTGCCTTGCATGTCACTTCTCCACTTGCAAGGC
>JALTZY010000385.1 GCA_027045905.1 Paracoccaceae bacterium | reverse complement strand
GCGCGACATCCTCTGTCGCCTGAGGCACGGCAACGGATGAGAGGGGCGGCGAGACCAACCCTGACGGAGAGGGCTGGCCCATGGCGGCAGGGGTGGCGAGCGTCACCCCATGCCCCGCCTGCGCCGAATCCTCCGACACCCCGGAAACAGGAAGCGCCGGTTCGGAAACCGGCCCGGCTGGCGCTCCATCCGCATATCCCGGGAGGTGTTCGGGCAGCGTCGGCTTGCGACCCGCCTGCAGGCCGGCCTGCGGGAATGGCAGATCCGTGATACCGCCCGGGACTGACCGCTCCGACGGATCCGCGAGTGAAATTTCCGCCATGTCAGGCACGAATCGGCTCATTTCCTCCTTTGGAAATTCCTGCGATGGCACGATTCCCTGAGGCTGCACCCCGCCGGCAGGACCCGGCTCTGCCGCGACCGCTTCTGCTCCGGGCGAATTGCGCGAGACGGGCACCTCCTCCTCTTCGGCTCCATCCAGGCCGGGCAAACCCTCCGCAGGCATGCCGGCTTGCAGCCAGGTCCGATCCCCCGCGTCTCCCGGCTCTCCTTCCGCCCCCCCGGCAAGGGCGTGCATTACCTCTCCGAAGTTGCCGGCCGATTCGGCCCCCGCGCCGGGCGCTTCGCCCGACCCGGCCTGAGCGTGATCGGAAATACCCGGGGCGGGCTTCTCCGCAACAGGGCGCAACATGTTGAGAATGGTCGTGTTCTGCATATGCTCATCCGGGTATTCTTCCACCGTGCGCCGACAATTGCAGAACCTGATTACCAAATCTTTACCGCCATCGGTCATACCGGAGAAAATTGTCTTCAATTGAAAGGAAATGCCATGGACCCGATTTCCCCCCTCGCCGCACCGCGGCCGTCCGGCCTTCCCGGCTCCGACCGGCAGGATGTCCGCCTCATGCAGGCCGCGAAGGATCTCGAAGCCAGCTTTCTGGCCGAGATGCTGAAATCGGCCGGGCTGGGAAAGACGCCCGGCCTCCTGGGTGGCGGTGCGGGAGAGGATCAGTTCTCCTCGCTGCTGGTGCGCGAACAGGCCCGCGCCATGGTAGAGGCCGGCGGCATCGGCCTGGCGCAGTCTCTTTTCGAAGCCCTGAAGGAGCAGGACAGTGGCGCTGTTTAAGAGCCGGGAGCTGAGCGACACCATCGAGGACCTTCTGGAGCGTGAACGCCAAGCAGTGCTTGCCGGCAATCTGGAGGGCCTCACCCGCCTCGTCGCCGAAAAGAGGCGGCTGATGACACTCCTGGCGCGCAGGAGCATCCCCCCGGACAAACTCGCTCGCTTGCGCGAAGCGGCCCGGCGCAACCAGGCGCTCCTGGAGGCAAGCGCGCATGGAATCAGGAGCGCGGCAGCGCATGTCTCCAGGCTCAGGGAGGAGAAGATGCCGCTGCGCACTTATGACTCGTCCGGTGCAAGCAGGGATATCCTCCAGCGCCGTTCAACCATGGAGAAGCGGGCCTGAGCCTGCCTGCCCTGCGGGTTTGTCTCAAATCCGAGATATTTCACCCGGAGCGATTCAGACTTTGTTCAGACATTCTCCGCAAGCTGTTCGTGCATCCTGAGGGGGTGGCGCGGCGCTGACAGACAGACCGGCAGACCGCAGAAGTCAGAATGGCTTTTGTCTCGCCTGAACGGGCGGAAATTCCAACCCGGTGCAAAAGCGCCGTATCCATGAAGGAACAAGAGAATGTCCAGCATTCTGACAAACAACAGCGCCATGGTGGCGCTCCAAACCCTGAAATCCATCAACAAGAACCTGGCGGAAACCCAGAATCAGATTTCCACCGGCAAGAGCGTCGGAACCGCGAAACAGAATGCCGCCGTCTGGGCCATCTCCAAGGTGATGGAAAGCGACGTGAACGGTTTCGAGGCGATTGCCTCATCCCTGTCACTCGGCGAATCCAGCGTTGCGGTTGCGGCCAATGCCGCGGAGACGATCACCGACCTGCTGACCCAGATGAAAGGCAAGATCGTCGCGGCTCAGGAAGCCAATGTGGATCGCTCCAAGATCAACGATGACGTGACGGCACTGAAGAACCAGATCGAATCCGTGGTTTCGGCAGCCCAGTTCAACGGCCTCAACCTGATCGATGGTTCCACCGCATCCGCCAGCATCCTCGCCTCGCTCGACCGCGATTCGTCGGGCAACGTCACTGCAAGCTCGATCACGGTGACCGCTCAGGATCTTTCGACCGGCGCCTATGTTGCCAAGTCGGTGTTCACCAGCACCAACGGCACCGCATCCACCAATGGTGACACGGTCGTGGTCTCACTCGATAACGGTGGCGGCACCGGCGATATCGTGATTGGCGCGGGCCTGGTCGCGGGCGACAAGATCAGCCTTTCCGTCGGTGGCGAAACGGTTTCCTACACGGTGACCTCCGATGATGCCAATGCGACATCGACCGAAGACATCGTGGCCATCGCCCTGAAGGAAAAGATCGACAATCTCGGCATTTCCGGCCTGACAGTCGACTATGATGCCGCAAATCCCGGCCAGTTGGATTTCACCAATGCCGGCAGCGTTGACCTGACGGTTACCGGCCAGTTCACCAATGCCGGCTCGGGCGGGCTCGGTGCGATGGCCGGGATCGACGTTTCCACCAGCGCGGGAGCCACTTCCGCCCTGGCGACGATCGAAACCCTGATCGATACCGCCATCGACGCATCCGCGGCCTTCGGCTCGGCCCGCGGGCGGATCGAAACCCAAGCGAGTTTCATCTCCAAGCTGACCGATTCGCTGAAATCCGGGATCGGCGCCATGGTTGATGCCGACATGGAAGCCGCCTCGGCACGCCTCCAGGCGCTTCAGGTTCAGCAGCAGCTGGGTACACAGGCTCTGTCGATCGCCAACCAGGCGCCGCAGAACATCCTGTCGCTGTTCCGGTAAGGGAAACTCCATGACGGGGCGCCAAAACGGCGCCCCGGTTCCCACCCTCTGAACAGTAACGTTACCGGAAGGAAAATCCCGTGAACGCTCTGAACCTGGCCCAAACGGCCTATGCGACCACCCAATCGCCGATCCGCACCCCGCGCTCCATTGAATATGAAGCCTTCGCCCGCATCACGCATCTTCTGAAAGAAGCTGCTGACAAAGGCTGGATGGGCTTTGCTCATCTCGCCGACGCGATCCACAGGAATCGCCGCCTCTGGACCATGCTTGCCAGGGACGTGGCCCATGCCGGCAACGGACTGCCCGGAGAGCTCCGCGCCCGGATCTTCTACCTCGCGGAATTCACCAACCACCACTCAACGCTGGTCCTGAACGGCGAAGCCGAGATCGACCCTCTTATCGAAATCAACACGGCAATCATGCGCGGACTGCGCAGCCAGGCAGGTGCTCCATGAGCGGCCTGGTCCTGAAACTCGGCCCGAAGGAGCGGGTCCTCATCAACGGTGCCGTGATTGAAAACGGCGACCGGCGCTCGCGCCTGTCCATCGTCACGCCCAATGCTAATATCCTGCGGCTGCGCGATGCCATCCATCCCGAAGAGGTAACCACCCCCGTACGCCGGGTCTGTTACATCGCCCAACTGGTCCTTTCCGGTGATGCCGACAAGGACGAAGCGAAAATGCAGCTCCTGCGCGGGATAGAACAACTCAGCCAGGTACTTGTCGATCATGACAGCCGCGAGTTGCTTGATCGGGCGACCAGCGAGGTGCTCGACGGGCGATATTATCAGGCGCTCAAGGCCCTGCGCGGCCTCCTGCCGCGAGAAGAGCGCCTCATGGCTTCCGTGCCGTCATGAGTTTCCAGCCGGTCATACCCTTCGGCGGCATGGCCGGCTGGGCGTTCCTTCAGCGCACCCGGGCCAGCCAGCAGGCGGTCTTCGACAAGGCACCGGAAATCCGGCGGGACACGGATTATTTCGCTGAAAACATCGGCTCAGTCACCACTGCGCAAGAACTGGCAAGCGATTACCGGCTGCTCAAGGTCGCCCTGGGCGCGTTCGGCCTGGATGACGATATCGGCAACCGGTTCTTCATCCGGAAGATCCTCGAAGAAGGTACGATTGACCCGGATTCCCTGGCCAACAAGATGTCCGACAAGCGATATCTGGAATTTTCAAAGGCTTTCGGGTTCGGAGATTTTCCCACACCCAACACTCAGTTAAGCGATTTCGCCGACAGTATACTGGACGCCTACAAAACCCGCCGGTTCGAAGTCGCCGTCGGCGAGCAGGACAACGATCTGCGTCTGACCATGACCCTGGAGCGCGATCTGAGCGCCATTCTAGAGAAGAACACCACCGATGACGGCCGGTGGTTCTCGATCATGGGTAATCCGCCGCTGCGGAAGATCTTCGAAACCGCCCTGGGCCTGCCTGCCTCCTTCGGCACCCTGGACCTCGACCTGCAGTTGTCCGGATTTCGCGAACGCGCCAGAGCGGTATTCGGTAACGGCGAGGTTTCGCAATTTTCCGATCCGGAGAAGATGGGAGAGCTCAACCGCCTGTTTCTGGTACGCTCGCAAATCAATGCCGGAAACAGCGCTCTTTCCAGCAGCTCCATTGCCCTGACGCTCCTGCAAAATCTTCCGCGCGCAAGATAGCACGAGGCAGGCTCGAAACCCACAGCTCTCACCTCACACACAGGATCAGGTGCCAGGCAAAATTCCGCCCGAACGCCTTGCAGAGGGATGCAAGGGAGGATTATCGGCAGATTTCGTCATCGCCCGTCCGCTGTCCGCAACGGATGTCTCTACAACTCGCAGCCCCCTGCTCACTGAGTGGTATCGCTCTTTTCTTCCACCAGGCAGGCAGCCAGCCGGCGGAAGCTGGCTTGGGTATTCTCCCATTCGCCCTCGGCGAGAAAGGCATCCAGCCTCGGCCAGGCGGCAATGGCAGCATCTATCATCGGGTCGGAACCGGGCGAGTAGAGGCCGGCCTGGATCATCATTTCCGAGCGATCATAGGTGCCCAGCCGCTGGCGCGCGGCGGCAATCAGCGTATTCTCAGCATCGCTGGCCGCTCCCGGCAAGGCGCGCGAGACCGAGCGCAGCAGGTCGATCGCCGGAAAGCGCCCACGCTCGGCGATCTTGCGGTCCAGCACTACATGCCCGTCCAGCACCCCGCGCAGGATGTCGGCGATCGGCTCGTCCATGTCCGAGCCGGCGACCAGTACGCTGAACACCGCAGTAATGTCGCCCTGATTGTCCTCCCCCGGCCCGGCCCGCTCACACAGCGAGGTGATCTGCTGTGCCGTTGACGGGGGAAAGCCGCGCAGGCTGCCTTCCTCACCCGCTGCCAAGGCGATTTCGCGATGGGCCTCGGCAAAGCGGGTGATGGAGTCGGCCAGCAGCAGTACATGCCTGCCCCGGTCTCGAAAATGTTCGGCAACCGCCATCGCCGTCCAGCCGCAGCGGCGACGCACCATCGGTGACTGGTCCGATGTCGCCGCCACCACCACCGCCCGCTTCATCCCTTCCGGGCCCAGTACCCGCTCGACGAATTCGCGCACCTCGCGCCCGCGCTCGCCGATCAGACCGATCACCACCAGATCGGCCTGCACGCCCCGGGCCAGCTTGGCCAGCAGGGTCGATTTGCCGACCCCGGAGCCGGCAAACAGCCCGATCCGTTGCCCGCGCACGATCGGCAGCAGCGTGTTGAAGACGGCCATGCCGGTCTCCAGCCGGGCACCGAGAGGGCGGCGGCGGGTCGGGTTCGCCGGCACGCCGCGCAGCGGCCGGCTTTCGGCGCCGCGCAGGATCGGACGGTCGTCCAGCGCCTTGCCAAACGGATCTATGACACGGCCGATCCAGCTGTCATCCGGGGCGATATCGCTGCGACCCAGCAGGCGGACCGCCTCACCGATACCCAGCCCTTCCACATCCCCATCCGGCAGCACCGTGATCGCCTGCCCGGACAGAGCGATGACCTCTCCCAGGCGCCCGCGCGCGCCGGGCACGCCGATTTCCACCAGATCGGCCAGACCTGCCACCGCCGAAAGCCCGGTTGCCTCGACCGTACCCCGGTGAATGCGCGCCACCCGGCCCACATGATACATCGCCGGGGTAGCCGACACCTCCGCCGCCAATTGCTCGAATCCGATCATTTTTCGAATCTCCATGCCTTTCGAAACTGTTTTTAAACGAATCAGAGTTAAGCCTTGGTTGAGTTGTTCGAGGGAGAAGCCCCGATGCTGGAAAAATTGCAGATCTTCCGCACTGCCCAGAGCATGGCCCGCCATGCCAGCGCACGCCAGGCGGTCATCGCACAGAACGTGGCCAATGCCGATACCCCCGGCTACCGGGCCCGCGACATTGCCTCCTTCCGGGATTCCTACGAGACCAGCCCTCCCTCAGCCCTGCGCGCCACCCGGCCTGGCCACCTGCTTCCGGGTGACCCCCCCCCGCTCAGATGGCGACCCTTCGAAGCCGAGCGCCCCGGCGCCATGTCCCCCAATGGTAACAACATATCGCTCGAAACCGAGCTGATGATGGCCGCCGAAGCCCAGTCCGAGCAGCGAAGGGCGCTGGCGATCTACCGCTCGGCGCTTACCGTGCTACGCACCAGCATCGGCCGGTAACGGAAAACGGGAGGACAAGATGAGCGATTTCCGCACCGCCCTCGCCGCCGCTTCTTCCGGGATGCAGGCCCAGGCCGCCCGCCTGCGCTTCGTCTCCGAGAATATCGCCAATTCCGACACCCCGGGCTACCGACGCAAGATCGTGCCCTTCGAGGCCTTGATCGAGGGCGGCCGTCCCACCGGGGAGGTCACCCTTGGCCGGGTCATCCTGGACCGAAGCGAACTGACCGCCATCTACGACCCGTCCCACCCGCTGGCGAATCAGCTCGGCTACTACGACGGGTCGAATGTCGATCTGGTCATCGAACTCGCCGACGCGCGCGAAGCGCAACGCAGCTATGAGGCGAACCTCAAGATGTTCGATCAGACGCGGCAAATGTCGCGCGCCCTGCTCGAACTGCTACGCAGATAGGAGTATTCGGAATGGATATCAGGTCCTCTCTTGCTGCCCAGCAATATGCGGCAACCCGTCCGGCGACAGCGCCGAAGGCACAGCCGGACGGCCCCGGCGAAGCGCTGGCCAGAGTGGCCGGAGACTTCGCCGAGACCCTGCGAAAGGGTGAGGAAACCGCCATGGCCGCCATGGTCGGAGACGCAGACCCCAATGCCTTGGTACAAGCCCTGGCCCAGACCGAACTGGCGGTGGAGACTGCCGTGACCGTGCGTGACAAGGTGGTCGAAGCCTACCAGGAAATTCTCCGGATGCCGGTGTAACATGGACCAAATCATCTTCTTCGATACGCTGCGCGAAGGGCTCTGGGGCGCGGTGAAACTTTCCGCCCCGATCCTGACCGTCGCCCTCGCGGCCGGCCTGGTCGTGGGTCTGTTTCAGGCGCTGACCTCGATCCAGGAGATGACCCTGACCTTCGTGCCGAAACTGGCGGCGATTCTCGCCGTCTTCTGGGTATCGATGAGCTACATGACCTCGACCCTGGTCAGCTTCTTCCAGGGCACGATCATCCCCCTGATCGCCGGAGGATAAGGAGCGCGAGATGGACAACAGCGGATATGTCACCCTAACCCGCCAGTCCGGCCTGCTGCGCGAAATGCAGGTCGTGGCCAATAATATCGCCAACATGTCCACCACCGGCTTCCGCAGGGAAGGCGTGGTCTTCGCCGAATATGTCAAGGCATTGGAGGCCGCCCCGTCGCTGTCCATGGCCCTGGGCAATGCGCGCGTAACCAGCCTGGAGCAAGGCACCCTTACTCAGACCGGTGGTACCTTCGACTTCGCCATTGAGGGGGAGGGCTTTTTCATGCTCGAGGGGCCCGACGGGCCGCTGCTGACAAGGGCCGGGGCCTTCCTGCCTTCGGAGACCGGGGAACTGGTTACCGCCGACGGGCTGCGCCTGCTCGACTCCGGCGGTGCGCCGATCTTCGTGCCGCCCGATGCCCGGTCGGTCAGCCTTTCGGCGGATGGCACTCTTTCGGCTGACGGCCGCCCGTTGACCGAAATCGGCCTCTTCCTGCCCAGCGACCCCAATGACCTGACTCACCGCGACGGCATACGTTTCGCCGTCCCCGGCGGCACCGAACCGGCCCTCGGTACGGCCTCCCTCCTGCAGGGTTACCTGGAACATTCGAACGTGAATCCGATTGCCGAAATCAGCCGCATGATCGAAGTACAGCGCGCCTATGAAATGGGTCAGCAGTTCCTGTCGAGAGAAGACGAACGCATCCGCAACATGATCCGCAGCATGGGCCAGACATAGACATCAGGAGACAGACATGCGTGCACTCAGTATCGCGGCAACCGGAATGCTGGCCCAGCAAATGCGGGTCGAAACCATTTCCAATAACCTCGCCAACATGTCCACCACCGGCTATAATGCCCGCCGGGCCGAATTCGCCGATCTGCACTACCAGCAGGCCACCCGTGCCGGCACCGTGAATGCCGCCGACGGTACGATCCTACCGACCGGAGTACAGCTCGGCCTCGGGGTGCGACCTGCGGCGGTGACCATGATGGTGGCCCAAGGCAGCCTTGCGCAGACTGGCGGGGAGCTGGACCTGGCAATCGAGGGCAAGGGCTACCTCGAGGTCACCCTGCCCTCGGGCACCTCCGCATATACCCGGGATGGCGGCCTGAAACTCACCGGGGACGGGCTGATCGTCACCTCCGAGGGCTACCCGGTGGTACCCGAGATCACCATCCCTTCCGATGCCCGCTCGATCTCGATCAATGCCCAGGGCGAGGTCTATGCCTATTTTGTCGATCAGGTGGAGCCCGAACTGATCGGCGCCTTCACCCTCGCCGGCTTCACCAATGACAAGGGCCTCGAGGCGATCGGCTCGAACATGTTCGTCGAAACCGCCGCCTCAGGCCCGGCACTGGTGGCCGAGCCAGGCCAGGACGGGCTGGGAACCCTGCGCCAGGGATATCTTGAAAACAGTTCGGTCGATGCAGTCCGCGAGATCACAGAGCTGATCGAGGCCCAGCGCGGCTACGAACTCAACTCCAAGGTCATCACCGCCGCCGACCAGATGCTCGCGGCCATGACACAGGTGCGCTGATGAGGACACTCTGCTTGTTTTTCCTCCTGCTCCTGGCTCCCCTGCCCGCCCTGGCGCAAACGGTCGTGGCCACCCGCACGATCCGCCCGCAGACCATCCTGACCGCAACCGATATCAAACTGATCGAACAAAGCGTGGCCGGCACCCATACCGCGCTGGACGAAGTGATCGGCATGGAGGCACGCGTCGTGCTCTATCCCGGCCGCCCGATCCGGATCGATGACATCGGCCCGCCCGCCTTGGTCGAGCGCAACCAGATCGTTACCCTGATCTACTCCGCCGGCGGGCTGACCATCGCCACCGATGCCCGCTCGCTGGGCCGGGGCGGAGTCGGCGACCGCCTGCGGGTGATGAACCTGTCGTCGCGCAATACCGTCTCCGGCTGGATTCTGGCCGATGGCAGCGTTTCGGTCTCCCCGCCTTCTCTTCCGCTCCAATAAAGGAAACCCCATGCGTGCTCTCAGCATCTTTCTCGTCCTTGCCCTGCTTACCGCGGCCTGTTCTCGGCTTGACCAGGTGGGCCGGGCCCCCGCCCTGTCTCCCATCAACCAGGGAGCGGAATATGAGGCCATGGCCATTGCCGGGGGCCTGCCCGAAGAAAACGCCAGCACCCGCCCTTCCGACCAAGCCTCTCTCTGGAGCCGGGATCGCGCCTCGCTTTTGGGGGACCACCGGGCGCAGCGGGCCGGAGACATCCTCACTGTGGTCATCGAGATCAACGACAAGGCCGAGATATCCAATTCATCGAAGCGCAGGCGCAGCGGCTCGGAAACCATGGGGATCAAGTCCTTTTTCGGCGCACCGGACGCGCTTTCCCAGTCTGCCGGCATCAGCCTGGACCCAGCCGTTTCCACCAGCTCCACCTCGGCTTCCTCCGGCGATGGCCAGGTCAAGCGCAACGAAAAGCTCACCTTGCGTATCGCCGCAACCGTGGTCGGCGTGCTGGATAACGGCGTACTCCAGATCCAGGGCAGTCAGGAGGTGCGGGTGAATTACGAACTGCGTGAATTGCTGGTCACCGGCTTCGTCCGCCCCGAGGACATTTCCCGCCAGAACGAGATCCCCTATGACAAGATAGCCTCGGCACGCATCTCCTATGGCGGTCGCGGGCAGATCTCCGACGTCCAGCAGCCGCGTTACGGCCAGCAGATTCTCGATATCGTTCTGCCGTTCTGAAGGGGGGGCGCGTGGGCAAGATACTTCCCATCCTTCTGGCCCTGATCGGACTGGGAGCGGGGATCGGGGCCGGCATCGCCCTGCGCCCCGCGCCTCTGGTCGAAGTCACGGTCGCAGAAGCGGATTGCGAAACCGATTGCGCCGAGGTCGCAGGCACCGCCGAAGGATCCGATACACCGGATGAAGTACCCGACAGCGAGTTCATAAAGATGAACAACCAGTTCGTGGTGCCGATCGTGAGCGATGACAAGGTCACCGCATTGGTGGTCATGTCCCTTAGCCTGGAACTAGAAACCGGCAGTGCGCAGATTTTCTACCAGCGCGAGCCGAAGCTGCGCGATGCCTTCCTGCAAGTCCTGTTCGATCACGCGAATTCCGGGGGATTCGACGGCGTCTTCACGAAAGGGCGAAAAATGGACAGCCTGCGCATGGCCCTCCTGGAAATGGCCCGCAAGGTCATGGGGAACCCGGTCAGGGATGTCCTGATCACCGATATCCTGCGCCAGGACAGCTGAAGGCCTCAGCCACAGGCCCCGTGATCTCTTCTGGTACATCTGGCAATCGTATTTCTCGGGTGCGTGAACGGCCCGCCTTGTCGCGACCGGCACAGAGCATTCGCGATAGTGGCATGCCTTCGTGCAACGGTCGTGATTCTTCTTTTGTGTGTTGCACACAGAGGCGGTCAGCAAAAGTCTTCAGGGCCAGACTGTCGTTGCTTGCGACCAAGGTTGCCTGAGCAAGTGCCTTCCGCCGCCGACAGCGCGTCTGCCGCCGCTGTCACGGGCAATGACCGTCACGCCTCGCTCTACTTCACCGTCCCGATCGGTCGTATCGAACCATTCGAGACGATGGCGAGGGGCGGCACCGTTTCGCCAACAGACACGGGCAATCCACGAGCCATGCCTGGCCCTGTCAGCCGTCTCGGCAAGGTCGCTGGCGGGGGCAACATGACAGAGCCAGGATACAGAAGGCGCAGAGCTATCAATCCCTCACTCCTCACAGCGCTGCAGGCGCGAAATATCAGAGAGTTTCTGCAGCCGGATGGTGCAGACTCCCTTTCCTGAGGCAGAAGACCTCCGGCCTATAGCGCATCAAGCAATTCCCGATGGCGGGCGATGAAGTCCCGACGCACTTCTACCGGCGGGCGCAGCAGCACCGAAAGCCCCTTGATCATCGCCACATCCGGCGTGCCGAAAAAGCGATTGCTCTCCTCCGCGCTGAAGCCTGCGATCTGGGTCGCTTCCAGCCAGGCACTGATACGATCGGCCTTCTTGATCGCCTTCTTGACTGCGACAGGCACCTGCGCGGGCAGGCCGAAACGGATATGGATCGCCGCCTGCAAACGCTCGTCCAGCGCCCCATATCCCGGCCCCACCGCGGCCTTGACCGGCGAGATCATGTCTCCGATTACATATTCCGGCGCATCGTGCAGCAGCGCCGCCAGTCGCCATTTCGCCGGAGCGCGCGGATTCAGTCGCCCGTAGAGCGCCTCGACCAGCAGCGAATGCTCGGCCACCGAATAGGGCCAATCGCCGCGCGTCTGCCCGTTCCAGCGGGCGACGAAGGCCAGCCCGTGGGCGATGTCCTCGATCTCGATATCCACCGGGGTCGGGTCCAGCAGGTCGAGCCTGCGCCCGGACAGCATCCTTTGCCATGCACGCGGTTGCTTCACCCTGTTCCCTTCATTGCGTCTTAACCCAGGCGGTGATAGGCAGCGGCCAGCCAACTTACAAGGAATCCGCACGTGAGCAAAGATTATATCGTCAAGGACATCGACCTGGCCGCCTTCGGCCGCAAGGAACTGGACATCGCCGAGACCGAAATGCCCGGCCTGATAGCGCTGCGTGAAGAATATGGCGAGGAAAAACCGCTCAAGGGCGCGCGCATCGCCGGCTCCCTGCACATGACGATCCAGACCGCGGTACTGATCGAGACTCTGGTGGCGCTGGGCGCCGATGTGCGCTGGGCGTCATGCAACATCTTCTCGACCCAGGATCACGCGGCGGCGGCGATTGCCGCGGCTGGTATCCCGGTCTTTGCCATCAAGGGCGAGACCCTGCCCGAATACTGGGATTACGCCGACCGCATCTTCCAGTTCGAGGAAGGCACCGCCAACATGATCCTCGACGATGGCGGCGATGCGACGCTCTATGTCCTGCTCGGCGCCCGGGTCGAGAACGGCGAGGAAGAGCTCATCGCCACACCCAAATCCGAGGAGGAAGAGGCGCTGTTCGCCCAGATCCGCAAGCGCCTTGAGGAGAGCCCCGGCTGGTTCACCCGCCAGCGCGATGCGATCAAGGGCGTTTCGGAAGAAACCACCACCGGCGTTCACCGCCTGTATCAGCTGATGGAGGCGGGCCAGCTGCCGTTTCCGGCGATCAACGTGAACGATTCGGTCACCAAGTCGAAATTCGACAACAAGTATGGCTGCAAGGAGAGCCTCGTGGACGGCATCCGGCGCGCCACCGACACCATGATGGCCGGCAAGGTCGCCGTGGTCTGCGGCTATGGCGATGTGGGCAAGGGCTCGGCCGCGAGCCTGCGCGGCGCAGGCGCCCGGGTGAAGGTGACCGAGATCGACCCGATCTGCGCGTTGCAGGCGGCGATGGACGGCTTCGAGGTGGTGCGGCTCGAAGATGCGGTGAAGGATGCCGACATCTTCATCACCACCACCGGCAACCGCGACGTGATCCGCATCGAGCACATGCGCGAGATGAAGGACATGGCGATTGTCGGCAATATCGGCCATTTCGACAACGAAATCCAGGTAGCGGCGCTGAAGAACCACAAATGGACCAATATCAAGGACCAGGTGGACATGATCGAGATGCCCTCGGGCAACCGGATCATCCTGCTGTCCGAGGGCCGGCTGCTCAATCTCGGCAATGCCACCGGCCACCCCTCCTTCGTGATGAGCGCCTCTTTCACCAACCAGGTGCTGGCCCAGATCGAGCTCTGGACCCGGGGCGACCAGTATGAAAACAAGGTCTATATCCTGCCCAAGCATCTCGACGAAAAGGTCGCCCGCCTGCATCTTGACCGGATCGGGGTGAAGCTCTCGAAGCTGAGCCCGGAGCAGGCCGAATATATCGGTGTCAGCGTCGATGGCCCCTACAAACCCGAGCATTACCGCTACTGATATACGGTCCAGGCCCGGGTGGCATGAGCCCCGGCCTGGACCTGACCGCCGGCACGCCTGGTCGCAGGGGGAATTTTGCCGGTCTTTTCTCTTGTTTCATGTCGTGATCTCGTTACCATGCCCGGCAGTGAGCCGTGGCTCGGTAACGGTAACCAGAAGAGGGCTTGAAATGGGTAGAAGAGACGAGCTGATCGCCAAATATGCAGACGATCTGAAGAACAAGTGCGGGATCAACCCGGACATGGACCTGCTGACCAAGGTCACCATCGGCTGCGGGCCGGCGATCTATAACGACGACGCTTCCACCGTCGCCGCCACCCAGCCCCAGGAGCTGGAAACCGTGAAGAACAACTTCCTGATCAAGAAACTCGGCCTTGAAGACGGCCCCGAGTTGATGGAAGCGATCGATGCCGTGCTCGATACCTACGGTCGCTCCGAGCGCAACAAGTACCGTGCCGTGGTATATTACATGCTGACCAAACATTTCGGCAAGGAATCCGTCTACGGCTGAGCAGACCGTCCCCTCCCGCAACCCGCGATTTTTCGCAGAAAAATCGTGCCTCCGGCGGGAGTATTTTCAGAAAGATGAAAGGGGGCGGGAAAGCAGCCGCAGCCCGAATTCGGGGCAGGGCGCATCTTCGGGCATCCGCTTTCGGGCGGGTGTCTCTTCGTTTACGGAAATTAATCCTAACACCTTGCATTTGAAGGAAATTATCGGATCTAAATGATTGCTTCGCCGACTGGTTTTTCCTAATGTCGGATCAGGCTAGGATGGTCGGGACCTTTACAGAGACACGTGTGGTGCTGAGGGAGCACGTGGGGTGGTGGAGGGTCCCGAGGGGTCGGGGCCCTCCTTTCCAAATCCGGCAGGCGGATCGAGACAGGCTGTTCAGGCCGTTTCTCCGGCGAGTTCCAGCACCGTTAGCCATTCGTCGCGGCGCACCGGCTGTACCGAAAGGCGACTGTTCTTCACCAGCACCATATCGGCGAGGCGCGGATCGGCCTTGATCATGGCGAGGGTGACTGGCCGGGCAAGGGAGCGTAGGGCGCGGATATCGACGCATTCCCAGCGCGGATCGTCGGTGGTGCTGTCGGGATGCGCCGTGCGGCAGACTTCGACAATTCCCACCACCGCCCTTTCCTTCTGCGAATGGTAGAAGAAGCCATGATCGCCCACCTGCATCTGCCGCATGAAATTGCGCGCCTGGTAGTTGCGTACCCCGTCCCATTCCTCGCAATCTGGCGCCTTGGCCAGTTGTTGCTGCCAGGACCAGGTGGAAGGCTCGCTCTTGAACAGCCAGTATTGCATCACACCACCTTTTTCCATTGCTCGATACGTACATCGGCAAACAGGCCGGCGCGGGCATAGGGGTCGTTTGCGGCCCAGTCGCGGGCGGCGTCCATGTCGGCCACGTCGAGGATCACCAGCGAGCCGCACATCTGCCCCTCGGCATCGAGAAACGGCCCGGCCTGCGCCACCACGCCGGTCTTGCCGATATAGGCGAGATGCGCTTCACGGTTGGCCATTCTGACTTCGAGCGAGTTCTTCCTGTCGGTGCAGATCACGGCAAAGAGCATCATTTTCTCCCTTCATTCTTTCTTGAGCGGGCGGGTGAGCAGGGTAATGCGGGCCTGCTCCAGCGTCAGTTTCCCTTCCAGCACCGCAACCACCATTTCGGTGACCGGCATGTCGATTCCGGCTTGCGCGGCCAGGCGGGCCACGGCGCGGGCGGTGGCCATGCCCTCGACCGTGGTGCCTGCGGGCGGTGCCTTGTCGCCCCCGGTGCCGAGGACCAGGCCAAAGGCGTAGTTGCGCGACTTTTCAGAGGTGGCGGTGAGCACCAGATCGCCCAGTCCGGACAGGCCGGCGAGCGTCTCGGGCCGCGCGCCGCGGGCGACGGCAAAGCGGTTCATCTCGGCGAATCCGCGCGTCAGCAGGGCGGCGCGGGCGCTTTCGCCGAGCCCCGCGCCCATGGTAAGCCCGGCTGCGATGGCGATGACGTTTTTCAGCGCGCCGCCCAGCTCGACTCCGGTCACATCGCTGCTGCGGTAGAGGCGCAGGGCCTCGGTGGAAAGCGCTTCCTGCAGCGCGCGGGTATCGCCCCGCCCGGCGAGCGTCAGCGCCGTGGGCAGGCCGCGAGCGATATCGATGGCAAAGCCCGGCCCGGACAGCGCCGCGAGCCGCGCGGCGGGGCAGGCGCGGGCGGCGATTGCGGTGGGGCCGAGGCCGCTCGTGAGGTCCACCCCCTTGCAGCAGGTGACCAGAGCTCTGCCGTCCAGATGCGCGCCGTGGGCTGCCAGAAAGCCGCCCAGCGCCTGCATCGGCGTGGCCAGCAGCACCACCGGGGCGCGCACCTCCGTCATGTCGCCAGTGATCCGCAGCCGGTCGGGAAAGGCGATGCCGGGCAGGCGGGCGCTGTTTTCGCGCCGCTCGGCCATGTCGCGCAGATCACGCGCCCAGAGGGTCACCTCGCGCCCGCCGCGTGCCAGCGCCACTGCCAGCGCGGTGCCGAAGGCGCCGGCACCGATCACTGCCACGCTCATGCCTTTGCCCCCTTCTTGCCGGTTCCAAGCATCGCCGGAGCGCGCTGGTCAAGCGGCCAGCGGGGGCGGGCTGCAAGGCGCATGTCATCCTGCCCGCCTGCGCGCATCCGCTCCGCTCCGGCAAAGGCGATCATCGCCGCATTGTCGGTGCAAAGCGCCTGCGGCGGGGCGAGGAAGCTGACACCCGCCTCGGCCGAAACATTCTCTAGAGCGGCCCTTAGAGACTGATTCGCCGCCACGCCCCCGGCCACGGCAAAGGTCGGGCGGGCCGGCTCCAGAACCAGGTATTCGGTCAGAGCGCGGCGGGATTTTTCGACCAGCACATCGGCGATTGCCGCCTGAAAGCTGGCCGCAAGGTCAGCGCGGTCGCCCTCGCGCAGGCCGCCATGTTCGGCGACCAGCTTGTCGCGGGTGCGCAGGAGCGCGGTCTTGAGCCCGGAAAAGGACATGTCGCAGCCGGGACGGTCCAGAAGCGGGCGGGGCAGGCGGAAGCGGGTCGCATCGCCATTGCGCGCGCAGACCTCCACCGCCGGCCCGCCGGGCTGTGAGAGGCCCATGAGGCGTGCGGCCTTGTCGAATGCCTCGCCCGGCGCGTCGTCGATCGTGCCGCCCAGGCGGGTGAAATCCTCGGCCCCCCTAGCGATCAGAAACTGGCAATGCCCGCCCGAGACCAGCAGCATGAGGTAGGGGAAGGCCGCGCCGTCGGTCAGGCGCGGGGTCAGCGCGTGGCCGGCGAGGTGGTTGACGCCGACCAGCGGCAGGCCGGCCCCGGCGGCGAGCCCCTTGGCAAACATCACCCCGGCCAGCACACCGCCGATCAGCCCCGGCCCGGCGGTGACGGCAATCGCGTCCAGATCGCCAAGCCCCAGCCCGGCCTCTGCCAGCGCCTGTTCGGCGCAGAGGTCGAGCTTCTCCACATGGGCGCGGGCGGCGATCTCGGGCACCACCCCGCCAAAGGCCGCGTGCAGCTCCGTCTGCCCGGCGACGATGCTGGCGAGGATCTCGGCGCGCCCATCGGCCTGATGGCGCACCACCGCTGCGGCGGTATCGTCGCAGCTGCTCTCCAGCCCCAGTATGGTCAGTGTGCCGGTCATCCTGCCTCGTTGCATCCTGCCCTGCCTGCGGGGTATCACCACGGCGCGATCCATACAATCCCGGCGATTGACATGCCCGAGCCCGCCACCCTTCTGCTGACCCGCCCGCGCGCCGCCTCGGAGCGCCTGTTGCGGAGGCTCGAAGCGGCGCTGGGCGCTCCGGTGCAGGCGATCCTGTCTCCGGCGATGGAGATCGTCGCCACCGATCCCACGCCCGACCTCACCGGCGCTACCGCGCTGATCGTCACTTCGGCCAATGGCGCGCGTCTGGCCGGCGACCTGGGTGGGCGGGGCGCCTATGTGGTGGGGGCGCGCACGGCCGAGGCGGTGCGTGCGGCCGGCGGAGAGGTCCTGCACCAGGCGCCCGACAGCGACGCCCTGCTTGACCACCTTACCGCCCATCCCCCGCAAGGCGCGCTGCTGTGGCTGCGCGGACGCCATGCCCGCGGCGACATCGCCGGCAGGCTCTCCGCGGCAGGCATCCCGGCGACAGAGACTGTCATCTACGATCAGCGCGCGCTGGCCCTGAGCCACGAGATGCGGGCCGCCCTGCAAGGGGAGCGCCGGGCGATCCTTCCCCTTTACTCGCCGCGCTCGGCGGCGCTTGTCGGAGGCGCGGTGGAGCGCTGCGGGCGGGGGCTTCACACCATCGCCCTGAGCCCCGCCGTGGCCCGCGCCTGGCGGCAGGCGGGCGGGGGAGAATGCGAGACCTGCACCCAGCCGGAGGGGGCGGAAATGCAGCGGCGGATCCTCGCCGCCCTGCGGCAGAGTAGCGCTTGAGGCACCGGCGGGGGCGGGATAAGGTCCGCGCGCAAGGCATGAGAGGTAAAGACGTGGCGGAAGATTCCCCGCAGGATCGGGAGCCGGATCGGGAGCAGGAAGAGAGCCTGGCCAAGGAGGCGGCGGGCGAAGAGGCCCCTGCCCCGGAGGCTTCGCCGCGCGGCAGGGCTCTGCCCGCCGCCGGCCTGCTGCTCGCAGGCGCGCTCTCTGCCATGCTCGGCTTTGCCGCCGCGCGCACCGTCTTCCCCGAGGGCTGGCCCTTTCCGGGGGTCAAGCCGGAGCCGGACCCGCTGGCGGTCGCCCTTGAGGCGCAGAAGGCCGAACTCGCCGAGCTTGGCGCGCGGCTGGCGGCGTTTGGCGCGCGTGTGGACGCGCTCGAGGCCGATACCGGCCTTGCCGACCTGCGCCAGCAGCTTGGCGATATGCAGGCCCGCTTTGTCGGCCAGAGCGAGGCGCTTGAGGCCATCGACACCCGCCTGCGCGCTCTCGAGAAGCTCCCGCGCGGCTCCGGCAGCGAAGCCGCCGAGGCCGCCGCGCGCGCCTATGAGCGCGAGCTTGCGGCCATGCGCAAGATGCTGGACGGCGAGCTTGCCCGCATACGCGCGGCAGAGGAAGCCGCCGCCGCCGACAGCCGCAGCGCCGAACAAGCCGCTCACGACGCCGCCCTGCGCGCCGCGCGCGCCCGGCTTGCCGCCGCGCTGGAGAGCGGCCAGCCCTTTGCCGAGGCCCTGGCCGAGCTTGCCGGGCTTTCCGGCCGGACCCCGCCCGAGGCGCTGGCAGCGGCCGCCGAGACGGGCATCCCCACCCTGAGCGACTTGCAAAGCGCCTTTCCAGATGCTGCCCGCGCGGCGCTTTCGGCGTCGATTGCCGCGCTTGTGGAGGCCGGCCGGATCGGCCGTTTCGAAGGCTTCCTGCGCAGCCAGCTCGGCACCCGCAGCCTCGAGCCGAAGGAGGGCGACGACCCCGACGCGGTGCTTTCGCGCGCCGAAGCGGCGCTGAAGGCCGGCGACCTCCCCGCCGCGCTTGCTGAAATCGCCGCCCTGCCCGAAGCCGGGCGGCGCGAGATGGCGCCCTGGGTGGCCGAGGCAGAGCGCCGCCAGCAGGCCTTGGCCGCCGCCGAGGCCATGAGTGCCGACCTCGACACGCAGTAAAGGACACAACATGCTCTGGTCGCTCCTCAAGATCGTCCTTTTCGTCGCCGCCATTGCGCTTCTGACCCTTGGCGCCGGGGCGCTGATGGAGACCGAGGGCGGGGTGCGCATCGCCTTTGGCGCCACCGAGTTCAATCTCGGCCCGCTACAGACCGCCCTGGCGCTCATCGCGCTGGTCCTCGCGGTCTGGCTGGGGCTGAAGCTCGCGGGCCTGCTGGTGGCGATCTATCACTTTCTCAATGGCGACGAGACCGCGATTTCGCGCTGGTTCGACCGCCGGCGCGAGCGCAAGGGCTATGGCGCGCTGGCCGAGGGGATGATGGCGCTGGCCGAGGGCGAGCCGCGGCTGGCCGCGGCCCGGGCCACCAAGGCGGAGAAATACCTGAACCGCCCCGAGCTGACCAGCCTGCTCGCCGCCCAGGCCGCCGAGGCGTCGGGCGACAAGCGCCAGGCGCTGACCATGTACAAGCACCTGCTGGCCGACGAGCGCACGCGCTTTGTCGGAGTGCGGGGCCTTATGCGCCAGAAGCTCGCCGAGGGCAACACCGATACGGCGATGAAGCTTGCCGAAAAGGCCTTTGCGCTGAAGCCTCGCCACGGCGAGGTGCAGGACACGCTTTTGCGTCTGCAGGCCGAAAAGGGCGACTGGGAAGGCGCGCGCAAGACCCTGAACGCCAAGCTGAAATACGGCGCCCTGCCGCGCGACGTCTATCGCCGCCGCGATGCGGTGCTGGCGCTGAGCCAGGCGCGCGACGTGATTGCCGAGGGCAGGAGCATCGAGGCGCGCGAAGCGGCGATCGAGGCCAACCGCCTGTCGCCCGACCTGGTGCCCGCCGCGGTGCTTGCTGCCCGCGCCTATATCGAGGACGGCAAGCCGAAATACGCCGCCCGGGTGATCGTCAAGGCCTGGCAGGCCCAGCCCCACCCGGAGCTTGCCGCCGCCTTTGCCGCCATTGTCCCCGACGAGAGCCCCGAAGCGCGGCTCAAGCGCTTCCGTGCCCTCACCCGCCACCAGCCCGAGGCCCCCGAGACCCGGATGCTGCTGGCCGAGCTGCATATCGCCGCCAGCGACTTCGCCGCCGCGCGCAAGGTCATGGGCGACCTTGCCGAAGAGCGCCCCAGCCAGCGCGCCCTGACCCTGATGGCGGCGATCGAGCGCGGCGAGGGGGCTGATGATTCGGTGGTGCGCGCCTGGCTCGCCCGCGCCGTCACCGCCCCGCGCGGCCCGCAATGGATCTGCGAAAACTGCAACCACGCCCATGCCCACTGGATCCCGGTCTGTGAGCATTGCGGCTCCTTCGACACGCTCAGCTGGAAGGAGCCCGAAGCGGGCGGAGTCGCCCTGCCCGGCAGCGCCGACATGCTGCCGCTGATCGTCGCCGGCACGAAGGACGAAGACACCCCCCTCCCCGAAGAGAAAGAGGCGCAGGAGAGCCAGGAGGAAGAGGCGCTGATCATCGAAGCCGAAGCGCCGGAAAAAGCTCCCGCCGACAACCCTGCCGAAGCTTCGGCGGGCGAAAAATAGGGCTACACAGCGCCCCCGAGCGATGCTAAAGACCGGCCACCGGAAGTGTCGGCCGCTGTAGCTCAGCTGGTAGAGCACGTCATTCGTAATGATGGGGTCGTAGGTTCAAGTCCTATCAGCGGCACCACTTCCGGGCCGGATTTCAGGATATAGGCGAGCAGGACGGGGCGCATGGGACAGCGCGCCGGGGCGAACGGCACGCAGACGTTCCCGGCCACAACGGCGCGGCGGCGGGCCTGCGCAGTACGATCCAGCCGCTCCTGCCTGTCTTGCCGATCCGGGTCGCTCGGGCCGGCCGGGCGATTCGCCTGCATACGATGCCATACATCCCGCGCCCGCAATCCTGTCCGGGGCGGATCTGTTAGCGTTAACCCATCGCCGGGACGATCATTTTTTCAGCAATATGTAAGTTTTGCAGACCTATCTCGCAGTTTGCATTTGAATTCGCCCAAGACTTCCTTAATCTGAGCCCAGCGCCACGGTCAGGGAGCCCGTGCGCGAACAAATGCAGAAAAGCAATCATCACTCGGAGGAGATGAATTTGATGGAACGCCGCAAGTTTTTGACCGGTGCCGCCGCAGGCGCGACCGGGATGGCGCTGGCCGCGCCTGCCGTTGCCCAGGAGCGTGTCGAACTGAACATCGTATCGACCTGGCCGCGCGACTTCCCCGGCCTCGGCACCTCGGCCCAGCGCCTCGCTGCTCGTATCGAGACCCTTTCGGATGGCGCGATCAAGGTGAACTACTTCGCCGCCGGCGAGCGCGTGAAGGCGTTCGACTCGTTTGACGAAGTCGCCTCGGGCAACAGCCAGGCCTATATCGCCGCCGATTACTACTGGGTCGGCAAGGACCCGGCATTCGCCTATTTCACCGCCGTGCCCTTCGGCATGACCGTGGACGAGTGGAACGCCTGGATCCTGTATTCCGGCGGTCAGGAACTGTGGGACAAGGTGTCGGGCGAATTTGGCCTCAAGGCCTGGCCTTGCGGCGCCACCGGCACCCAGGCCGGCGGCTGGTTCGCCAAGGAGATCAACGGCCCCGAGGACTTCAAGGGCCTGAAGATGCGCATCCCCGGCCTCGGCGGCACGGTGATGTCGAAGCTCGGCGTCTCCACCATCTCGCTGCCCGGCGGCCAGATCTACGAAAACCTCGTCTCCGGCGCCATCGACGCGACCGAGTGGGTGGGTCCGTACAACGACTACTTCATGAAGTTCTATGAAGTGACCAAGTACTACTACACCTCTGGCATGCACGAGCCCAACGCCAACCTCGCCTTCGGCATGAACGCCTCCTGGTGGTCAGGCCTTTCGGATCATCACAAGGCGGTGATCGAAGCGGCCTGCAAGGAAGAGAACAACAACATGTTCTCCGAAATTCAGGCCCGCAACGGCGAGTATCTGCAGAAGCTGATCGAAGAGCAGGGCGTGCAGGTGGCCTCCTATAACGAGGACATCTGGGATGCCTTCGGCGAGGCCGCGGCCGAAGTCTTCGAAGAAACCCGCGCCAAGTCGGCCCTGGCCGCCGAGGTGGACGATGCCTTCCAGAAGGCGCTGCGCGAGATCGGCCAGTCCATGGCGCTGATGCAGGGCCAGTTCACCGCCCAGCGCAACCGCGTGCTCGGCCTCGACGAGGGCTGATCGCAGCCGATACGCATATGGAGCGGGGCTTTCGGGCCCCGCTTTTTCCATACGTTTCCAAGGCATGAGCCGCCCGGTCGCGCCCGCCGCAGGGCCGGGGGATTCTGAACAGCAAGTGGGGGAAAGATGTCCGTGACCGATCTACCCGAAGGTGTCGAGCAATTCGGCAATCCGGCGCCGGTCGTGCGCGCCTTTGGCTGGGGGATGCTGGGGGCGCTGGCGGCCTTCCTGATCGTCAATGCACTGAATGTCGGCTTTGGCATGGCGTCCACCGCGGATATGCTGACCGGCGGCGAGGGGATGGTAGTGCCGCTGCTGGTCTATCTGGTCTGCATCGGCGCCGGCATCGCCTGGTCGCTGCGCACCGGGCGTCATTCCCTGCGCTGGGACGCCTGGCAGATCCACCGCTTCAATGCCTATCTGCTGCGGGCCTTCTATTTCGGTATTCTCTTCGTCGGCATCGCCGATGCGGGCATCGCCTTTCTGCGGGTCGAGAAGATCCTCGACATCTTCATGGCCCGCGAGACGGTGCTGAACTTCCAGCGCCCCGATTTCGTCGGCATCTATTTCCACCTGCCGCTGATCGCGCTGGGCTTCGTCGTCGCCCTTTTCACCCGCTCGCTGGGCTTCATCTGGCTGGCGCTTCTGATCATCCTCGCCGAGCTGGCCATCGTCATCACCCGCTTCGTCTTTTCCTATGAGCAGGCCTTCATGGGCGACCTGGTGCGCTACTGGTATTCGGCGCTGTTCCTGCTCGCCTCGGCCTATACGCTCTACGAAGAGGGCCATGTGCGCGTCGATGTCTTCTATGCCGGGCTGGAGGCGCGCAAGAAGGGGCTTTTCAACGTGGTCGGGGTGCTCCTGCTGGGCATGACCACCGCCTGGACGGTGCTGGCGGTGGGCTTCGCCGGTTCGCACTCGATCATCAACAGCCCGGTGATGAATTTCGAGATCACCCAGACCGGCGGCATCGGCATGTATGTGAAATACCAGATGGCCGCCTTCCTCGGGATCTTCGGGGCAACCATGCTGATCGAGTTCGTGGTGATGCTGTTCGACTCGGTTGCCGACTGGCGCGGCGAGCCGGGGCATCGCTCCTACGAAGTCTCGTCGCACTGAAGCCGCTCTGCAAGAGGACCTGACATGGAACTGTTCTTCCTGATCATACTGCTGATCCTGATGGCCGCGGCGCTGGGCTCGGGCTTTCCCGTGGCCTTTGCCCTGCCCGGCTCCGCCATCCTGACCATCGTTCTTGCCGGCGCGACGGGCTATCTCGCCACGGGTGACCCGGGCGCTTATTTCTATGCCGGCAATCCCTGGCAATGGCTGAGCGCGGGGGTGACGAATCTGCGAAGCGTCTATTGGGTGCCGGAGCGCGATACGCTGATTGCGGTGCCGCTGTTCATCTTCATGGGCATCATGCTGCAGAAGTCCAAGATCGCCGAAGACCTGCTGGTGACCATGGCGCAGCTGTTCGGCCCGGTGCCGGGGGGGCTGGGGATCTCGGTCGTGTTCGTGGGCGCGCTGCTGGCGGCGACCACCGGCATCGTCGGCGCTACCGTGGTGGCGATGGGGCTGATCTCGCTGCCGGCCATGATGCGGTCCAAATACTCCACTCCGCTGGCCACCGGCACCATCGCCGCTTCCGGCACGCTGGGGCAGATCATCCCGCCCTCGATCGTGCTGATCATCCTCGCCGACCAGCTGTCGAGTGCCACTGACCAGGCGCTGAACCTGCGCAAGACCCTCTACAAGCAGGCCACCGGCGAAGTTTCGATGCCGTCGGTATTCGACGTGGGATCGACCTCGGCGGGCGAGATGTTCCTCGGTGCGCTGGTGCCGGGCCTGGTGCTGGTGGGGCTCTACATGGCCTATATCCTGATCTTCGCCATCCTGCGCCCGAGCGCCGCCCCGGCGGTCAAGTTCGAGGGCAAGTACGGACCCGATTTCTGGAAGAAGGTCGCCCTGACCCTGGTGCCACCGCTGGCGCTGATCTTCCTCGTGCTCGGCTCGATCATTGCCGGCGTCGCCACGGTAAACCAGGCCGGTGCCATCGGCGCGGTCGGCGCTACGGTGATGGCCGGCTATCGCCTGTACGAAGGAGAGAAGCGCCGCTACTGGCCAGCGCTTCTGGGCATCGCTTCGGTGATCCTGCTGGGCTATGCGGTGCAGAACTACCCGATGAACATCAAGCTGGTGCAGAGCAGTTCCGACATGTTCGGCATCTGGCTGGGGGTCGCCGGCTCGCTTGGCGTCATTACCGCACTGGTCTGGAGCGGCATCCGGGTGCTGCGCATCCAGAATACCCTGCACGAAGTCATGCAGGACACCGCCAAGACCACCTCGCTGGTCTTCGTAATCCTGATGGGCGCCGCGATCCTCACCGCCGCCTTCCGCGCCTTTGGCGGCGAGGAACTCGTGCGCGAGTTTCTCAACAGCCTGCCCGGCGGCTTCTGGACCAAGTTCCTCGTGGTCATGACGGTGATCTTCATCCTCGGCTTCTTCCTCGACTTCATCGAGATTTCCGTGGTGGTGGTGCCGATCGTGGCGCCGATCCTGCTGGCGGACCCGGCGGCCAACGTGACCGCCGTGTGGCTCGGGGTGATGATCGGCCTCAACATCCAGACCAGCTTCCTGACCCCGCCGTTTGGCTTCGCGCTGTTCTACCTGCGCGGGGTGGCGCCTGCGGCGGTGAAGACGGTGCAGATGTACAAGGGGGTGATCCCCTTCATCCTGCTGCAGCTCACCGCGCTCGGCATCGTCGGCTATTACCCGCCGCTGGTCAATTACCTGCCCAACCGGGTCAACTTCCTGTCGGAGACCTCACCGCCGCCGCGCAACCCGAAGCTGCAGGCCTGCGTCGAACGATATGTGCATGACAAGCTCGCCGCGGGCAGTGAGGTGCAGGGTGCCATCGCCCGGGCCCAGGGGCTTGACCTCTCGGTCCTGCCCGACGACCTGCGCAGGGATCTGGAAAAGGGCTTTGGCGCGGCGACGGATGCGGTGGCCAATCTGCAAAAGGCCTTCGACGCCTCCGAAGCGGTCCTGGCCGCAGCACCGGAGTACCGCCCGCAGATGCAGGTCGTGCGCGAAATCGAAAAGCATATCCGCGAGGCCGAGGCACAGGTCGAGGAGCTTTCGACCCGGGCCAGCCGGATGCGCGATGCGGCGCAGGCCGAAGAGCGGGCCGAGATCGAAGCGCGGATCGACGAACTCAATGCCGAGATCGAGCGCCTGCAGGCCTCCTTCCCGGAAGGCTGGGAAGAGGTTCATGCGAATTTCGTCGCCCTGACCGGGACCGAAACCGCTGCACGCAACTCCTACCGCCGCGCTGCCGATGCCTCCTACCAGGCGGTCAGCGACGTGTTGGCGGTACTCGACGCAAACGAAGCCTTCGCTACCCTCAGGCAACCGCTGGAGGAGATGCACGGCCGGATCGAGACCCTGCCGCCCAAGGAGGCTATGGAGGCGCTCAAGGCGCTCGAGCGTGAAGTGCGCGGCGTCAAGGGCACCGGCGAGATCAAGAAGTGGCTGAGCAAGGCCCGCAAGGCACTCAAGGGCCGCTCGCCGGACCTGGAAAAGGCCCTGGAGCAATACGAAAAGGCCCTGGCCGCCTACGAGGCTCAGGCCGAATGGCGGACCCGGGCCGCCGAGGCACTCAAGCCGGAACTCGAAGCCTATCTCGCCACGATCCGCGACACCCTGGGGATGCGCCAGCAGGAGCGCTTCACTCGCGAACAGGCTCTCTACATGGCCCGTTGCAGCTCCGACCACCGGGATATTTCGCTGCATTTCTGAGCGGCGAAACCGGATCGCCTGGCCGCGCCTCCTGGCGCGGCCAGTTTCCCGGGAATCGGGCGGCTCTGTCTCGCCAACCGGGCGCGATTCGCCTCTTCCTCTGCTGCCAGACACACGCCAGCCCCCGAATTCGGGCGCAAATCCGCAGCCCCAGACCGCACTTGGGAAAAAACCCTTGCCCACAAGGGGGGGCATGAGCGACCCTGTGGTGACAGATGCCAGCCCTGCCCGGGATGGGTCCAACAGGAGAGAACGGGAGAAAGAGAAAAGATGAGCGAGAAAATCGAATACCTGAAGAGGCGCGTCGCCGCGCGCAAGATGTCACGCCGGGAATTCGTCGGCCGCGCCACGGCGATGGGGGTCTCCGCCGCCGCTGCGGGCACCATGTTCGCCAATGCCGCGCAGGCCGCCGGGCCGGTACGTGGCGGTACGCTCAAGGCAGGCCTTTCCGGCGGCGCCAGCTCCGACACGCTCGACCCGGCGCTGGTCGCTTCGGAAGCGACTCACGGCATCCTGCGCACCTGGTCGGACACGCTGGTCAATGTCTCGCGCGACGGTGCCGTGGTCCCGCGGCTGGCCGAGGAGATCACTTCTTCGCCCGACGCAAAGACGTGGAATTTCAGGCTCCGCAAGGGGGTTGAATTCCACAACGGCAAGACCATGACCCCCGAGGACGTGGTCGCTACCATCGAGCGCCATACCGGCGACGAGGCCAAATCCGGCGCCCAGGGGATCGTCAAGGGCATCGAGAGCATGGCGATCGACGGCGACATCGTGTCGATCACCCTGAGCCAGGCCAATGCCGACTTCCCCTATCTCATGGCCGACTATCACCTGGCGATCCAGCCCAATGGCGGCAAGGACGACCCCAATGCCGGCATCGGCACCGGCGCCTATATCATCGAGTCGAACGAGCCGGGCGTGCGCACCACCTTCCACAAGAATCCCAATGACTGGGACCCGGATCGCGGCTATGCCGACAATGTGGAGATCCTGGTGATCAACGACGCCACCGCGCGCACCTCGGCGCTGCAATCGGGCCAGGTGGACATGATCAACCGCGTCGATCCCAAGGTCGCCGGGCTTCTGGACCGCGCCCCCAATCTCACGGTCAAAAATGTCTCGGGCCGGGGGCACTACGTCTTCATCATGCGCATCGAGACCGACGAGTTCGTGAACAATGACCTGCGCATGGCGCTGAAGCTGGCGATCAACCGTCAGGAGATGGTGGACAAGATCCTGCGCGGCTATGGCTCGGTAGGCAACGACTTCCCGATCAATGCCGCCTACCCGCTGTTTGACGATACCATCGAGCAGCGCGAATACGACCCGGAAAAGGCCGCCGAATACTACCGCAAGTCCGGCCATGACGGCAGCCCGATCATCCTGCGCACTTCCGATGCAGCCTTCCCGGGCGCGGTCGAGGCGGCGCAGCTTTTCCAGGAGAGCGCCAGGACCGCCGGCATCCCGCTCGAGGTCAAGCGCGAGCCGAGCGACGGCTACTGGTCTGAAGTGTGGAACGTGAAGCCCTTCTGCACCTCCTACTGGTCCGGCCGCCCGGTGCAGGACCAGATGTATTCCACTGCCTATCTCTCCACCGCCGAGTGGAACGATACCCAGTGGAAGCGCCCCGAATTCGACGCCATGCTGATCGAAGCCAAGGCCGAGCTGGACCCGGCCAGGCGCAAGGAGCTTTACAGCAAGATGGCGTGGATGCTGCGCGACGAGGGCGGGCTGATCCTGCCGATGTTCAACGACTTCGTCGATGCGATCAGTACCCGGGTGATGGGCTACGAGGACGACCCCAATGGCGAGCTGATGGATCACTTCGCCATGCAGCGCTGCTGGGTCGAGGGCTGAGCCCACATGCACCCGATCGTGAAACTGGTTGCCCAGCGTCTCGCGCTGGGCATCCTGCTGCTGTTTGCCGCCTCGGTGCTGATATTCGCCGGCACCCAGATCCTGCCCGGCGACGTGGCCCAGTCGATCCTCGGTCAATCCGCCACCGAGACCACGCTTGCCAATCTGCGCGAGCAGCTGGGGCTCAACGAGCCCGCCGTCACCCGCTATTTCAAATGGCTCTTCGCCGCGCTGCACGGCGACCTCGGCACCGCGCTCACCAATGGCGCCGACATCGCCGAAAGCCTCGGCAAAAGGCTGAAAAACACCCTCTTCCTCGCCGCCTGCGCCGCCGCGGTCTCGGTGCCGCTGGCGATCACGCTGGGGCTCGTCGCGGTGCGCTTTCGCGACCGCTGGCCCGACAAGCTGATCAGCGCGGCGACGCTCGCCACGATCTCGATCCCCGAATTCCTGCTCGGCTATGTGCTGGCCTGGTTCATCGCGGTCAAATGGGGCTGGGCGCCCTCGGTTGCCATGATCAGCGACTCGATGAGCCTTGCCGAAAAGCTCCATGCGGTGGCGCTCCCGGTGGCGGTGCTGACCATGGTGGTGCTCGCGCACATGATGCGCATGACCCGGGCTGCGATCCTCAACGTGATGCAATCGGCCTATATCGAGACCGCCGAGCTCAAGGGGCTCTCGGGCCTTGAGGTGATCCGCAAACACGCCCTGCCCAATGCCGTCGCCCCGATCGTCAACGTGGTGATGCTGAACCTCGCCTATCTGGTGGTCGGCGTGGTGGTGGTGGAGGTGGTGTTCGTCTATCCGGGGCTGGGGCAATATCTGGTCGATCACGTCTCCAAGCGCGACGTGCCGGTGGTGCAGGCCTGCGGGCTGATCTTCGCCGCCGTCTATATCGGCCTCAACATGGTCGCCGATATCGTCTCGATCCTCGCCAATCCGCGCCTGAGGCACCCGAAATGATGCGCATCCCGCCCGCCGCCGCGATCGGCCTGCTCTTTACCGGGCTCTATTTCTTCACCGCTATTTTCGCGCCCTGGATTGCGCCCTACGGCATGACCGAGATCGTCGGCGATGTCTGGGAGCCCGCCTCGCGCGCCCACTGGCTGGGCACCGATTCGATCGGCCGCGACCTGCTGACCCGGATGATCTATGGCGGGCGCACCACCATCTTCATCGCCACCGCCGCCACCGCGATCAGCTTCACCACCGGCGCCATCCTCGGCTTCACCGCCGCGGTGATCGGCGGCTGGGTGGACCAGATCCTGAGCCGGCTCATAGACCTGATCATGTCGATCCCCACCCTGATCTTCGCCCTCGTGGTGCTCTCGGTGATGCCGGTCAATACGCTCACCCTGCTGCTGGTGATGGGTTTTCTCGATGCGACCCGCGTCTATCGCCTGAGCCGGGCGGTGGCGGTGGATATCAACGTGATGGATTACGTCGAAGCGGCGCGGCTTCGCGGCGAGGGGCGCGGCTGGGTGATCTTTCGCGAGATCCTGCCCAACGCGCTCTCGCCGCTGGTCGCCGAAATGGGGATGCGCTTCATCTTCATGGTGCTGTTCGTCTCCACCCTCAGCTTCCTCGGCCTGGGCGTACAGCCGCCCGAGGCCGACTGGGGCGGCATCGTCAAGGAAAACAAGGACGGGATCATCTACGGCATCCCCGCAGCCCTGGTGCCGGCCGTGGCCATCGCCACCCTGGCGATCTCGGTCAATCTCGTCGCCGACTGGATCCTGACCCGCACCGCCAGCCTGAAAGGAGGCCGCGGATGAGCGCCCCTCTCCTCAAGGTCCGCGGCCTCACGATCGGCGCCACCATCTATCCGCCGGGCGAGAAGCCCCGCGATATCGAGATCGTGCACGGGGTCGATTTCACGCTGGAAAAGGGCAAGGTGCTGGGGCTGATCGGCGAGAGCGGCGCGGGCAAGTCCACCATCGGGCTTGCGACCATGGCCTATGGGCGCGGCGGCGTGCGGATCACCGGCGGCGAAGTATGGGTCAACGGGCGCGACATCCTGCAGGCCCCGCCCGGCGAGTTGCGCAAGCTGCGCGGGAGCGAGGTCACTTATGTCTCGCAATCGGCCGCCGCGTCCTTCAACCCGGCGAAAAGGATCATGGATCAGGTGTTGGAGGCGGCGGTGCGCCACGGCAAATTCTCCCGCCGCGCGGCCGAGGCGCGCGCGGTCGAGCTTTTTCGCGCGCTGGGCCTGCCGGAACCGGAGCGGATCGGCACACGCTATCCGCATCAGCTCTCAGGCGGCCAGTTGCAGCGCTGCATGACCGCGCTGGCGCTCTGCCCGGAGCCGGACCTGGTGGTGTTTGACGAGCCCACCACCGCGCTCGACGTCACCACCCAGATCGACGTGCTCATGGCGATCAAGGAAGCGATCCGCCAGACCGGCGTCGCCGCGCTCTACATCACCCATGACCTGGCCGTGGTGGCGCAGGTATCCGACGACATCATGGTGCTGAAGATGGGCGAGATGGTCGAATACGGCCCCACGGATCAGATCATCAACCGCCCGCAGGAGGAATATACCCGCGCGCTGGTCTCGGTGCGCTCGATCACCCATGAGGAAAAGCCGCCGGCGGGCGCGCCGGTGCTGGCGGTCGAGAACATCACCGCGCGCTACAAGGGCACGAGCTTCGACGTGCTGCACGATGTGAGCGTTGACCTGCATCCCGGCCAGACGCTGGCGGTCGTGGGCGAATCCGGCTCCGGCAAGTCCACGCTGGCGCGCGTCATCACCGGGCTGCTGCCGCCGCGCGCGGGCGCCATTACCTTTGCCGGTCGCGCCCTCGCGCCGGACCTCGCAAGCCGCTCGCGTGAGGACCTGCGCGGGCTTCAGATGATCTACCAGATGGCCGACACGGCGATGAACCCGCGCCAGACCGTAGGCACCATCATCGGCCGGCCGCTGGAATTCTACTTCGGCCTCAGCGGGGAGGAAAAGACGAAGCGCGTCAAGGAGTTGCTCGATGAAATCGAGATGGGCGAAGGGTTCATCGACCGCTACCCGGCCGAGCTTTCCGGCGGGCAGAAGCAGCGCGTCTGCATCGCCCGCGCCCTGGCCGCCAGGCCGAAGCTGATCATCTGCGACGAGGTGACCAGCGCGCTCGACCCGCTGGTGGCCGACGGCATCCTCAAGCTGCTGCTGGATTTGCAGAAGCGCGAAGACGTGGCCTATCTCTTCATCACCCACGATCTGGCCACGGTGAAGGCCATCGCCGACTCGATCGCGGTGATGTATCAGGGCCGCGTGGTGCGCTACGGGCCGAAATCCCGGGTGCTTGCTCCGCCCTTTGACGATTATACCGATCTGCTGCTCAGCTCGGTGCCGGAGATGCGGCTGGGCTGGCTCGAAGATGTCGTCGCCAGCCGCAGGATGGAAAGCGCCGGAAACTGAGCATGAAGAGCAAGCTCCTGCCGATCCTCCTCGACGGCGTGCCCAGGCAGAACCGGGCGCAGCCCTTTGGCAATCTCGAGGGCCGGGCGGCCGCGGACGAGGCGCAGCAGGATTTCGCGCTCTACTATTTCGGCCCGGCGCGGGGGTTGGAACCTGATGTGCCGCTCGACCAGCTGACACTGGCCCCGCTATCCTCACCCGCCTTGGCGTGCCGGTTCCGGCCGGCATGAAAGCCGCACCGATTCCTGCCTAGGCTCAGGACCACTCTTGGGCTTTCCGCTCGAGAGCCGAACCACTGTCCCCTGGGCGAGAGCTGCAAGCGCTTCTTCCTCACCGTCCACGGAGAGGATTCGGCACTGACACACTGCCTGACGATCCGAGACGGAGACCGGTTCGGCGACCGCACGCAGAAGCGGGCCGGTTCCGGGTCTGAGATAGTTTATCTTGAATTCCGAGGTCAGCGCGTCGCCCAAAAGCGCCACGCCGCCGGCGAACGTGATGGCGTTGTCGGCGAGGTAGGAGAGGACGCCACCATGGGCATAGCCGTGTTGCTGGCGCAATTCGTCGCGCAATTCGACCTCGATGACCGCCCGCGTCTGGG
>JALTZY010000384.1 GCA_027045905.1 Paracoccaceae bacterium | reverse complement strand
TCCGCCCTGTTCCGGGCGGGACACGCGCGGGCTCTTGCTGTTTTGCGCGGCTGTCGGGGCCGGCGCTCCGGTTTTCGCCGAGTGCCTGGGCCATGAGGGTTAACCTTTTCTAAACCCTGTTCGTGTTAACCAACTCCGCGGAGGCGGTTGACGGAGGGTGCATGTCTGCCAGGGCCCATACGGTGGCATTCGAGGGGGTCGAGGCGCGCGCGGTGGAGGTTCAATGCGCCATAACCGCGGGGCTGCCCGGCTTCTCCATCGTCGGCCTGCCGAACAAGGCGGTGCGCGAGGCGCGCGAGCGGGTATCGGCGGCGCTGACTTCCCTGGCCATCGCCCTGCCTTCGAGAAAGATCACCGTCAATCTCTCGCCCGCCGACCTGCCCAAGGAGGGCTCGCATTTCGATCTGCCCATAGCCCTGGCCCTGCTTGCCGCCATCGGCGTGCTGCCCCGCGACGCGGTGGAGGGGGCGCTGGCCCTGGGGGAGCTGTCCCTCGACGGCTCCCTGGTGAGCGTGGCCGGGGCCCTGCCCGCGGCCATGGCCGCCGCCGCGCAGGAGCGCGCCCTGATCTGCCCCCGCGACTGCGGCGGCGAAGCGGCCTGGGTGGAGGCGGCGAGCGTGCTTGCCGCGCCTTCCCTGGCGGCGGTGATCGGCCATTTCTCCGGCCAGTCGCCGCTGGCCCCGGCCGGGCCCGGCGAGGCGAGGGCGGCGGACGACCTGCCCGACCTGGCCGATGTCAGGGGCCAGGAACGCGCCAGGCGGGCGCTGGAAATCGCCGCCGCCGGCCACCACCACCTGCTGCTGGTCGGCCCGCCCGGAGCGGGCAAGTCGATGCTCGCCGCCCGCCTGCCTTCGATCCTGCCCCCGCTCACCCCCGCCGAAACCCTGGAAACCTCGATGATACATTCCCTGGCCGGGATCCTGGACGAGGGCGGCATTTCCCGCACCCGCCCCTTTCGCGCGCCCCACCACACCGCCTCCATGGCCGCCATCGCCGGCGGCGGACGCGGGGCGCGGCCGGGCGAGATCTCGCTGGCCCATAACGGGGTGCTGTTCATGGACGAGTTTCCCGAATTCGCCCGCCCGGTGCTCGAGACCCTGCGCCAGCCCGTCGAGACCGGAGAGGTGGTGGTGGCGCGCGCCAATGCGCATGTGCGCTACCCCTGCCGCTTCATGCTGGTCGCCGCGGCAAACCCCTGCAGATGCGGCCTCCTCGCCGAGCCCGCGCGCGCCTGCGCCAGGGCACCGGCCTGCGGCGAGGACTATCTCGGGCGCATCTCCGGCCCGCTCCTGGACCGCTTCGACCTGCGCCTGGAACTGCCCCCGGTGGCCCCCGGCGACCTCGCCTCCGCCCAAAGCCCGGAGCCCTCGGCCCCGGTCGCCGCGCGCGTGGCCGCCGCCCGCGCCCGCCAGCAGGCCCGCCTGGCCGGCCTCGACCGGGTGCGCACCAATGCCGATGCAGAAGGCGACCTGCTCGAAAAAATCGCCGCCCCCGATGCCCCAGGCCGCGCTCTGCTGAACCGGCTGGCAGAGAAATTCTCCCTGAGCGCACGCGGCTACCACCGGATACTGCGCGTGGCACGCACCATCGCCGACATCGATGGCGACGATACCGTGTCAACACACCATATCGCCGAAGCCGCCGCATACAGGCTGGCAATCGGAACCAGACGATAGGGGCG
>JALTZY010000383.1 GCA_027045905.1 Paracoccaceae bacterium | reverse complement strand
GCGCAAGACAAGGGGCCGGCGCAGCGCACCGGCCCCTTTTTCACGTCAGGAAATCCGTTCCCGTCACTGGGCCGCCAGCGACTTCAGATAGGCGATGACGTCCTTGCGGTCCTGCTCCTTCTTCAGGCCGGCGAAGGTCATCTTGGTGCCGGGCACCACGGCCTTCGGGTTCTCCAGGAACTTCATCAGGTTCTCTTCCGTCCAGGTGCCGAACTCGGCGGCCTTGGCCTTCATGGCGTCGGAATACTTGAAGCCGTCCGCAGAGGCCACCGGGCGCCCGACCACACCCACCAGATGCGGGCCGACCTTGTGTTTTTCCTTGTCAGCGAAGTGGCAGGCCTTGCACTTGTTGAAGACCTTCTTGCCCTTTTTCGGATCAGGCTCTGCAGAAGCCACAGCGGTTCCGGCATCATCCTGCTTTTGCGCCGCGCCGCCCTTTTTCTCCTGCTGTTTCGCCTCGCGCAAGGATGGCACCTCGATGGCCGGATTGGCCGGCGGTTTGGCGCTGAAGACCATGTTGGCAAAGGTGCGCACACCAAAGATGAGCGCCAGCGTGAGCACGATGGAAACGGCGAAATAGCCCAGTCTGCGCATGTTCATTGCTCTGGCCCCACAGATTTGTGCTGTTGACGGAGCGCGGGATTTTGCGCCCCTTCCGCTTCTGGCCGCGATAACTAGCCTATTCCGCATCCCGGTGGCAACAAGTATAAGGGCCTTGCGGCATTTTTGCGCGCAGGCCCCGCGGGGCGTCTGCCGGAGGCTCTTTTGCATGCAGGAAACATCGCTCTATGCCATTGTCATGATCCCGGCACGCATGGCTTCCACCCGCCTGCCGGGCAAGCCGCTGGTCGACATAGGCGGCGAGCCGATGATCGTGCACGTGTGGCGGCGGGCGGAAAGAGCCGGCCTCGGCCCGGTGGTGGTGGCCGCGGCCGAGGTGGAAATCGCCGCAGCCGTGGAAAAGGCCGGCGGCAAGGCGGTGTTGACGGACCCCGGCCTGCCCTCCGGCTCCGACCGCATCGCCGCGGCACTGGAGAAGGTGGATCCCCACGGGCTGTTTGGCGTGGTGGTGAACATGCAGGGGGATCTGCCCACCCTGCCGCCGGAATATCTGCGCCTGTGCGCCGATGCGCTGGTGCGCACGGGTGCAGACATCGCCACCCTGGCCGCCCCAGTCCGCACCGATGAAGAGCTGAAAAACCCCAACGTGGTGAAGGCCGTCGCGCCACTCGCCTGGCAGGAGGTGGCCCTGGCGGAAGATTTCGTGCGCGAGCTGCCGGAGGATTATCATGGCCCGGCCTTTCACCACATCGGAATCTATTGCTACCGGCGCGCGGCGCTGGAGCGCTTCGTGAACCTGCCGCCTTCCCTGCGTGAGCGCCAGCGCAAACTGGAACAACTGCGCGCTCTGGATGCAGGCATGAAAATCGCCGTGGCGCGGGTGGCGGAAGCCCCCTTTGGCGTGGACACACCGGCGGAGCTGGAGCATGTGCGCCGGCAGCTGGCGCGGAAAGGGGAAAAACACACATGAGCGGCGCCGGGAACGAACAGAAAAGACGCATTGCCTTTCAGGGCGAACCGGGGGCGAATTCGCACATCGCCTGCCTGGAGGCGCGCCCCGATCACGAACCGCTGGCCTGCCCCACCTTCGAGGACGTGTTCAACGCCGTGGAGCGGGGCGAGGCGGAA
>JALTZY010000382.1 GCA_027045905.1 Paracoccaceae bacterium | reverse complement strand
GCATGAAGGAAGGCTCGATCAGTTCCAGGTGATAGCCTCGCTCGCTCTCCAGCGGCACCTTTACCCCCATCCGCCGGGCCAGCCCCGCCGACCACGCCCCTGCCGCCAGCACCACCCCGTCGCAGGCGAGCGTCTCGCCGCCTGCGTGCAGCCCGGTCACCCGCCCCTCTTCTCGTGTCACGTCGCTGACCTCGGCCCGGATCAGCCGCCCGCCCCGCGCCACCACATCGGCGGCCAGGGCCTTGACATAAGCGCCGGGGTCGATGATCCGGCCGTGGTTGCCCATGCGGATGGCGAAGGTGAAGTCCGGCGAGAAGACCGGGTCAAAGGTGCGAAAGGCCATTCCCTCCAGTTCGTCCCAGCGAATGCCATGCGCCGCGCGCAGGGACCAGGCGAAGCTTTCGGCCTCGAATTCGGCCCGGTTGCGGTAGAGATAGAGGTAATCGTTCGCCACCAGCCAGCGCTCGGCCCCGGTGCCGGCCGCAAGCGCCTGATGCTCGGCCAGCGAATCGCCGATCAGCGCCGCCAGCCCGGCAGCGATACGCCGCGTGTCTTCGCCATTGGCATGGCTGAGGAAACGGCGCAGCCAAGGAGCCAGGCGCGGCAGGTAGCGCC
Organism: Paracoccaceae bacterium; assembly: GCA_027045905.1. Classification (GTDB taxonomy): domain Bacteria; phylum Pseudomonadota; class Alphaproteobacteria; order Rhodobacterales; family Rhodobacteraceae; genus JAAEUB01. The sequence continues at coordinate 1,079 of JALTZY010000382.1, read as the reverse complement.
ATTTGAGAAACAGCGGCTCATCGCGCGAAAGCAGCATCCCCGGCGCCTTGCCGATCAGGCCCGGCACCGCGACCGGCACGATGGCGCAGGAGGCCAGCACCCCGCCATTGCCATGGCTCGCCCCTTCGCCGGCCGCCGCCTCGCGCTCGACAAGCGTCACCCGACAGCCGGCCCGCTGCAGCCAGATCGCGGTGGATACGCCGACGATCCCGGCGCCGATAATGGCAATATGTGCAGTCATTTCACCCCCATCGGCCTGCCCCCTAGCACAGGTTAGGGCGGGGCTGCATGAACCACAAGCCGAGGAGATTTGCCGCAATGGCGCTCCCCCTATGGACAAGTCACCTGATTTCCGCCTATCTGCGCCCTAGCGGCCCCGTGGCTCAACTGGATAGAGCAGCCCCCTCCTAAGGGGCAGGTTGCAGGTTCGAATCCTGCCGGGGTCGCCAGATCCTGCGCATTTTGCAGGGATTTGCCGCAAATGCCGGGCGTAAACAGACTGGTTCCCTGATTCTGTTAGGCCGTATGGCAAAAATCGCATAGGGTATCGGAAAGTGTCCACGGGGGTGGAGTGCGAGTAGTGGGAGCATGCGCGATACGCCGATCGACGATATGATCGCCTTCGCACTGGAAGAATTGACATCCGGGAGTGACAAGCGGCGTCGGGCACTGGTGCGCAGGATGTGCATGAAGTGGCCGGGAGAGCCTGCACTTGCGGTTGTCCTTGCCCTGACCAGTGCGGCGGCGACGGCGGAGGATACGATCCGCCAGGAAACCGCCTCGAGCGGCATCGGCCCCTTTGCCTACAAGCTCGCGGCGCTGCTGGCGGCGGATGTCTATGCGATCGAGAGCATGGGCCACAGCCCGGCCCGGGCGCGCGACCTGCTGCACTTCTGGCGGCGGGTGGACGGGTATTTTCTGGAACTGTAGGCGTGTGCGCGCATCCGCGGCTCAGATCGTAACCGCCCGATTGCTACCGCCTGCCTGACACCTAGGCCAGATATTATACTGGGTCGTTATTGACGTCGTTAACGACGTCGTATCAGTCAGGAGCGGGATATGCGTCATGAGGTTATTGT
>JALTZY010000381.1 GCA_027045905.1 Paracoccaceae bacterium | reverse complement strand
CCTTGTGCGCAATCTGCGTGCAACCGGCGCGACCGTGATGGATGTCGACCCCGAAACCGGGCGGCAGTTTCGCGTCAGCGCCCATGGCGGGCATTTCGGTGGCTCGCTCGACGCGGTAGCAATCGGGCTTCTGGAGGCGCCAAAGACCTGGCATGTGGTCGAGTTCAAGACGCATTCCAGGAAGAGCTTCGACCAGCTGGTTACCAAGGGCGTCACTGCCTCCAAACCCCAGCACGTCGCCCAGATGCAGGTCTACATGCACCTGACCGGCATCACGCGGGCGTTTTATGTGGCGGTCTGCAAGGACACCGACGCGCTTCATATCGAGCGGACCCACGCGGACGCGCAGGAAGGCGCGCGCCTGCTCGAAAAGGCCGGGCGCATCATCTTTGCCCAGCACCCGTCCGCGCGCATCAGCGAAGACCCCGCATGGTTCGAATGCCGGATGTGCCCCCATCACGGGCTGTGCCATGGCGAGGCGGCGGCTGCTGTCACCTGCCGGTCCTGCCTGCATGCGACGCCTGTCGAAGCGCTTCCAGAAGAAGTGGGTACCGGTTCTTCGTCCGGAAGCGCGACCGGCGAAAAACAGGGCGGCTGGCACTGCGCGCGCCACGACCGCGTCCTTGATGACACCGATCAGCGCCGCGCCTGCGCATCTCACCTGTTCATCCCTGATCTGGTGCCGGGAGAGGTCATCGATGCTGGCGAGGATTTCGTCGCCTATCGCATGCGCGACGGCTCCACCTGGCGAAATGACGCCCGCGAGCCAAGGAGGCCCGCCCCATGCTGAAACTTCGTCCCTACCAGCAGGCCGCGATCACCGCGATCTACGGCTATTTCGAGAAAAGGAAAGGCAATCCGCTGGTCGTCATCCCGACCGCCGGCGGCAAGAGCCTGGTCATGGCCGCTTTCATCAAGGGCGTGCTCGAGGCCTGGCCCGACCAGCGCATCCTTGTCATTACCCATGTGCGCGAGCTGATCGCCCAGAACCATGCCGAGATGCTGGGCATCTGGCCCGAGGCGCCGACAGGCATCTATTCGGCCGGGCTGGGGCGGCGCGAGGCCCGCGCCCGCATCCTCTTTGCCGGGATCCAGTCGGTCCATGCCAAGGCGCGTGCGATCGGCCACACCGATCTGGTGCTGATCGACGAGGCGCATCTGATCCCGAACAGTTCGAACACCATGTATCGCCGCTTTCTGGGTGATCTGCAGGCCATCAACCCGGCGCTGAAGGTTATCGGGCTGACCGCAACGCCATACAGAACCGGCAGCGGCATGCTGCATGAGGGCGACAATGCCCTGTTCACCGATATCGCGTTTGAGGTGTCAGTGCGCGATCTGATCGACCAGGGCTATCTCTGCCCGCTGGTTTCCAGGCAGCCGGAGACACGGCTTGATGTCAGCGGGGTGGGCACGCGCGGTGGCGAGTTCATTGCCCGCGATCTTGAGCGGGCCGTCGATCACGATTCCATCACGCGCGCCGCCGTGGCCGAAATCATCGCCCAGGGCGCGGCGCGGAAATCCTGGCTCGCCTTCTGTGCAGGTGTCGATCACGCCACCCATGTCGCCGAAGAGTTTCGCAGGCGGGGCATCACTTGCGAGACAATCTTCGGCAACACGCCAAAGGTCGAGCGTGACCGGATCATTGCCGCCTTCAAGCGGGGCGAGATCCGGGCACTGGCCTCGATGGGTGTGCTGACGACTGGCTTCAACGCCCCCGCCGTCGATCTCATTGCCATGCTGAGGCCCACCAAGTCACCAGGGCTCTATGTGCAGATGGCCGGGAGAGGCACGCGGCTCAGCCCCGGAAAGGAGAACTGCCTCGTTCTGGATTTTGCCGGCAACGTGCAGCGCCATGGCCCCATCGATCTGGTGCGGCCCAAACGCCCCGGTGGCTCGGGCAATGGCGCGCCGCCCACCAGGGTCTGCCCCGAATGCCGCGCCATCCTTCCGGCAGCGCTGCGCGAATGCCCCGATTGCGGCCATGTCTTTCCGGGCCCGAAAGTGCAGCTCGCGCCAAAGCCCTCGACCCTTGATGTGCTGTCCACGGGCAGGCCGCAATGGTGTGCCGTGGATGAGGTCACCTATCAGCGCCACCAGAAGCGTGGCGGGCGCGTGTCGCTCAAGGTCACCTATCGCTGCGCCTTCTCATGGCATTCCGAATGGGTGTGTTTCGAGCATGAGGGCTATCCCCGCCGCAAGGCCGAACAATGGTGGCAGGCGCGCGCCCCCGGCACCCCTGTCCCGCGCACGGTCGCCGAGGCGCTGGCCGCCACCGACAAGCTGCGCCGCCCCAGCGAAATCGCGGTCCGCCCCGCGGGCCGCTTCACCGAAATCACCGCCTGCAGGTTTGCCCCATGCCCGAGTTCGACCCCGGCCTCTGCGCCGTCTGCCACCGTGAACCTCGCGGCTGGGGGTGGTTCGACGCGCGTTTCCCGCTTTCCGATGCGCGCCGAGACAAGAGCCGCAAGCATCTCTGCAGTCGCACCTGCCAGGACATCTGCCACAGGAGGAAAGGCATGATCGACCCGACCCCCAATGAATGCGCCGCCATGCGTGAGGCCGGCAAGGCTGGTGGGGCGTATCTGGAAAGCCTCCAGAAGACCGACCTCGTCACGCTGACCGGGGCCGAGTGGGACAGTTTCATCGAGATAATCATCACCGCGTATTGCGACCATCTGCGCGAACTGGCCGCACAAGACCGCGCGCGCATCAATGGCATGACACCGGAGGTGCCCTTCTGATGGTGGATGCTTCATGGATGGCGCGGTTCGGACCCAACCTTGTCGCCAATGGCTATGCAATCCTGCCGATCGCGCCGGGCACCAAGAAGCCGGGGCGTTTCATCCGCGGCAAGTGGTGCGACTATCCCGGATGGAGCCGGCATGCCGCGCGCCCCACGACCGATGTCGAGGTTGCGACCTGGGCGACATGGCCCGGTTGCGGGATCGGCATTGTTGGCGGAGCGGTCGCGGCCGTCGATATCGATATCGCGCAGGACGCCGAGCTTGCGCTGCGCATAGAACAGCTGGCGCGCAAGCGTCTGGGCGACACCCCGGCGCTGCGCATTGGCCGCGCGCCAAAGCGGCTGCTGGTCTATCGCGCGCGCGAACCCTTCCCCGGCATTCGCCGCGCGCCGCTCGAGATCCTCTGCAAGGGTCAGCAGTTCGTGGCCTATGCCGAGCATCCCGACACCGGGCGGCCTTACGCGTGGCCCGAGGAGGGGCTTGCGGATCTCGACATCGACAGCCTGCCCGCGATCGATGCCGAAATGGCGGCGGCGTTCCTCGATGAGGCGCTGGCGCTGATCCCGGCGGAACTGCGCCCGAAGAGCCTCGCAAGTGACAGGAAGCCCGGCCCCGCGATTTCCGCCCATGCACAGGCGGGCACAATGCCGGCGATCCGGGCGGCACTCGCCTGGCTGCCCAATGCCGAGCTCGATTATGACAGCTGGGTGCGCATCGGCATGGCGCTGAAAGGTGCGCTTGGTGACAAGGGCGCAGCGGTGTTCGCAGACTGGTCGGCACAAGCCGCCAAGAACGATCCCGCGACCACGGCAAAGGCCTGGGAGAGCTTCCGGCCCGACCGGATCGGGGCGGGCACGATCTATCACCTTGCGATGGAGAAAGGGTGGCGACCAGAGCCCGGTGTTCTGCTCGACGGCAGCCTTCCCGAGGACAAGACACACCCGGCCGCGGCACTGCTGTCCCGACTCGACGCGCAGCCGGTCGCGACCGTTGAACCCACCCCCGCGCCCCGGTTTGAGCTGACAATCCCCGAGGGGCTGGTGGGCGATCTCTCCCGCTACATGATCGATACCGCCCGGCGTCCGCAGCCACTGCTGGCGGTGGGGGCAAGTCTCTGCGCCATCGGGGCGCTGATGGGGCGGCGGTATCGCACCCCAAGCAACCTGCGCTCGAACCTCTATGTCGTGGGCATTGCCGACAGCGGGTCCGGCAAGAACCATGCCCGCGAGATCGTCAACGAGGTCTTTTTCGAGGCCGGCCTTGCCCATCATCTGGGCGGCAACAAGATCGCCTCCGGTGCGGGTCTTCTGACCGCGCTTTATCGCCAGCCCGCGATCCTGTTCCAGATCGACGAATTCGGCATGTTCCTATCGGCCGCCGCCGATCGCAAGCGCAGCCCGCGCCATATCACCGAGATCCTCGACAACATGACAGAGCTCTACACCGCCGCAGGCGGGGTCTTCCTTGGTGCGGAATACGCCAACCGGGATGGGTCGAACGAGCGGCGCGATATCAACCAGCCCTGCCTGTGCGTCTACGGCACCACGACGCCGCTGCATTTCTGGGGCGCGTTGCAAGGGGCGCATGTGATGGATGGATCGCTCGCCCGCTTCCTGATCCTGCCAAGCGACGAGGATTATCCGGACGAAAACCTCGATGCCGGGATCCGCCAGCCTCCGAGCGGCTTGATCGCGGGGCTGAAACAGGTGGCCACGGGCGGCAATAACGGGGGCAATCTGGCGGGCCGCATGCCCGGCCCCGAAACAGCCGTGACGCCGATGACGGTACCGATGTCGGGCCGCGCGGCCGAGTGCTTTCGCCAATTGAGCATCGAGATCACGCGCGAGCTGCGCGCTGCCGCCGGCACGCCCTTTACCGCGATTCTCGCCCGCATCGGTGAAAACGCCCGCAAGCTGGCGCTGATCCTGGCGGTGGGGTGTGATCCGGTTGCGCCGGAAATCGGGCTGGAGGAGACCGAGTGGGCCATTGCGTTCGTGCGCCACTTCGCCCGGCGCACCATCGAGGCGGTCGATCGCCACGTTGCCGATACCGAGACCGAGGCCAATGTGAAGCGCATCCGGGAGATCATTCGCAGGGCAGGATCGAAGGGCATGACCAAGTCCGAAATCACCCGCGCCTCGCAATGGATCCGCGCCCGCGACCGGGACGAGATCCTGGTCACGCTGGTCGAGAGCGGCGATGTCGCAACGGTCCAGCAGGAGACAGGAGGGCGGAAGGCAATGCTGTTCCGGGCACTACGATGAGGGGGCGAGTGATGCTTCCTTCACGCACCCCCTTTCTTCAATTGAAAAAAGTTTCCGGGCAAGCCGTTGATGCAAAACCAGAATTCGGCGCCTCGGATTTCTTTCAATATTTCATGCAGAGACCCTCGCGCGTGTGGGGGAAGGGGGGAGGTATACACATATGTATTGAAAGAAATGAAATATTGAAGAAAGTCATTTATTCTCGTCTTTCCAATGGCTTGCGCCCAGACTTTTTTCAAAAATCACTGTTGAAGCCATTGAAGAAACCCCGGGTGCCAGAATTGGCGCCGGACATGACCAGACCTGACCCCTTGATCCGGGTTCGGGCGGGTGCGCAGCCCTCGCAGGCCCTGTGCCCTCGCCCAGCCTCTCAGCATCGAAAAGGAGGTCGGCATGACCACATCCACTCACCAGCAGCACACAACCGCATCCGGCGCAATCCTCGCGCTCGATCTTGGAACGACCACGGGCTGGGCATTGCGCGCGCCTGATGGTCGTTCCCAGCGAGGGCTGATCACCAGCGGCACGGTCAGCTTCAAGCCCCGGCGCTTCGACGGCGGCGGCATGCGCTATCTGCGCTTTACCAACTGGCTGACCGAGATCGACTGGCTGTCAGGACCGATCGCGACGATCTGGTTCGAAGAGGTTCGCCGCCACGCCGGCACCGACGCGGCGCATGTCTATGGCGGGCTGATGGCCACCCTGACCGCATGGGCCGAGCTGCGTGGCGTGCCCTATGAGGGCGTGCCGGTCGGAACAATCAAGAAGCACGCAACCGGCAAGGGCAACGCCAACAAGCAGGCGATGATCGAGGCCGCCCGGGCGCGTGGATTCAGCCCCGCTGATGACAACGAGGCCGACGCCATCGCGATCCTTCTCTGGGCGATCGAAACCAGGGGAGGCATGGCATGAGGTGGCATCCGAAAGGCTATGGCGGCAAGCGGCGCGATCCCGAACAGGTCAAGCGCGATGGCTGGCGCGAACAACGCCTGCTGGCGGTCTCGCTCGATGACGAACGGCTGACCTGGCCCGAACGCGAACTGGTCCGCCAGCTGGGCGAGAGACTGTACGGGCCGACCCAAGACGAAGGGAGGGAAACACGATGACCAGATGGACACCCAGCCTTGTGGAAGAACGCCTGGCCGAGGCCGCCTTTGTGCTCAAGCGCATGCCCGAGCCCCGGCGGCAAGGGTATTTCAGCACATGGCCCGAAATCCACCACAGCTTTGCCGACCAGGTCGGGCAGGAGCCGAAGCCCATGCGCGTGCTGCCCTCGCCGCAGGCGATCAGCCGGATGGAGGAAACCCTGACATGGACCAGCTGCCTCGAGCCCATCGACGGCAAGATCGTTTGGATGAAGGCCCATGGCACGCGCTGGAAGGAAATCTGCTGGACCGTCGGCCTGCAACGCTCTGCCGCCCATCAACACTGGCTCTACGGGCTGTGCGTGATCGCGCTCACGCTGAACCGGCGGGGGTTCAATCGCAACCTTTCCAGGCGGAGGGTGATTGAGATGGCCCGTGGAGAGCACCCGGAAAAACATGGGCTTCCGGATTGACTGGCTGTCTACACGCAGTCGGTATGGTAAGGTTTCCGGCAGGAGAACAGACATGACCGCTGATGACGCCAATTCCGAAGATATCGTGGTGCGAACGACGCCCAGCATCAGAGTGTTGCTGGAGCGTGCGGCTCGGGTTTCGCACAAGAGCCTGAGTGAATTCCTGTTGGAGGCGGGGATCAAGGCTGCCGAAGAGGTCTTGGTCGATCGCCGCCTGTTTCGACTGGATGCCGCCGCATGGGAGGCGTTTCAGGATGCGCTCGACCGTCCAGTCACGCCCAACCCTCGACTGGCGAAACTGCTGTCGGATAAGAGCGCGCTCGAATAATTGGGGAATCCTGGCACCTTCCCGTTTGATGAAGGATTTGCGGGCGCTTCTTCGTTGATGCACGAAGGGCCTCCAAGCGGATGAAAAATTGTCCGGCGGACAGTTTTCTACGGGACAAAAACGGCTCTCCCGGGCTACAAATCAGGTATCCTCGGGAGAGGCGCGCGCGGGGCGGTCCCGAGCGAAACCATCCTTTCGTTAGCAGGCCAGTTAGTAAAGGAAAGGCGCTTATCCTTTTGCAAGGTGGCCGATCCTGGCTCGTCACGGCAGAGTGTACCAGGTCGTCCGGCCGCCGCCATGCATGACGAGGTGCCCCTTGTCGACCAGCTGGCGAAACTGCTGCTTCAGCGTGTTCCGGCTCGCGCCGGTCAGCTTGATCATGTCGCCCATGCTTACACTGCCGTGCTCGCGGGCGTGATCCAGGATCCGAAGAGACAGCTCCGGCAGGGTTGATAGCAGGATCTTCTCGCGCTCGATCTTCTTCGCGAGCCGCTTCGTCTGTTGTTGCATGGCGCGCAGGAAGAATATCAGCCATGGCTGCCAGTCGGGCGCGTCGCCACGGATCGTTCCCTGCGTCTGTCGGAGGGCGAGGTAATAGCCTTCCTTGCTCTGTTCGATCACGCTTTCCAGCGAGCTGTAGGGCACATAGGCATATCCGGCCTGCAGCAGAAGCAGCGTCGTGAGGATCCGGCTCAGCCGTCCGTTCCCGTCCTGGAATGGATGAATTTCAAGGAACACCACGGTGAACACTGCGATCACCAGAAGCGGATGCAGTCGTCGTTGCTCGCGCTCCGATGCAAGCCAGCCGACAAGCTCGGCCATCAGTCGCGGCGTATCGAAAGGCGTCGCCGTCTCGAAGACGATGCCAATCTGCTTGCCGTCTTCGTCAAAGGCGGCAACGCTGTTCGATGAGGTCTTGTAGTTGCCACGATGCCACGCATCCTTCTCGCTGTAGACGAGCAGGTCGCGGTGCAGTTGCTTGATGTGATTTTCGGTGACGGGGATGTCTTCCCAGGAACGGAACACGAGTTCCATCGCCTCGGCGTAGCCGGCCACTTCCTGCTCGTCACGTGTGGCGAAGGATTTGATTTCGAGATCGGCAAGCAGCCGTTCGATGTCGCGGTCGGACAGCTTGCTGCCCTCGATGCGGGTCGACGATCCGATGCTTTCGATGGTGGCAACCCGGCGCAGAGCGGAAAGGCGTTCGGGCGCGAGCGTTCCCAGTGCACGCCAGGCGCCCTTGAACTCGTCGATCTCGGCGATCAGCGAGAGCAGTTCCGGGGTGATCAGGATCGTGTCGGTGTTGAGCGGGTTCTCGGTCATACCCAATTATACACCCAATTACACCCAATTACGCAACCCAAATCGGCACCCATTTGCACCCAAATAGCCTAAACGCTTGATATCACGGGTCCTTCCTAGCCGCTCACGTATGCTGGCGGGCGTGGCGCGCAACATCGCCAGCGTCAGGGCCGGATTTTTGGGAAGCCACCCGGAGTCCACCCCGGCCACCGCGCGCAAGAAAAGTCAATGAAACAAGGCGATAGCCGGCAGTAACAGCTGGCTTCCGGGCTGGATCCCTCGGGGTCCGGAGAATCCATCTGGAACCCACCCCTGGAATCCACCCCGCCGGAATCCACCACCAC
>JALTZY010000380.1 GCA_027045905.1 Paracoccaceae bacterium | reverse complement strand
CTCCGCCAGCACGCGAACCTCGTCGTTTGTGTCCGCAGGGCCAGACACCATCGTGATGCGATAGAACTTGCAGCCCGGGCACATTGGCACCTCGGCAGAGATCACGCGCCCATTGTGCTGTGCCGGATCGATGTTGACCTCGGCCTGCACATAGCCGCTGGTTTTGTCGCACGGCTCCGCCAGCATCTGCACCACGTTCCACTGCGTATTGTCCGGCTGCGTGTTGTCCGCCGGATCGGCTGGCGCGCACATGATGGCGAACTGGGCGGGCGCAGAAAGATTGCGCACGCTGAAATGAAACGTCAGCGCGTTGCCGATATAGGGGTCGATGGCCGGGCCATTGGCAGCGGTGCCGTCCCATGCATTGAGCGCCACCAGATCATGCGTGTGCTTCACGCTCATGTCTCATGCTCCTTTCGTCCGCAGGTTCTCGATCAGCGCCAGCACGGCAACAGGACTTGGCCCGCCTGTTGGCGGGATGCGGTGCACCGTGTAAAACGGCGCGCAGTTCGGGAAGGTAATCTCATCAACAGCCCACAGATCGGTAACGCTGGTACCCGGATTGATTGTCACCTCCAGCGGTTGCGCGCCTTTCCACGGCTGACATTCATCGATCGGCACCTCCACCGGCGCTTTCGTCGTCCAATCCGGCCAAATAGGGTTCGCAGGATCGGGATCCATGCGAAAGACGCCGAAGGTGATCGGGGTAGTGAAGCCAAGCCCCTGCCGCATGAAAAAGAGATGCACGCTGCGGCCAGTAACCTCGAATGGGATGCCGTTTGACGGAAACCCATTCCAAGGATACGTCAATACCGCAGCGTGATCCTTGATGTTCGTGATGTTCGCGCCCATGCGGCGAACCTCCCGGTATCAGTTCACGGCCAGACGGCGAGCCGCGTTGCAGCACAGGATGTCGCCGCCGAACCGCGCCTCGAACTTGAACAGGACGCAGAACCCGGCGGAGTAGTCGTCGCGCTGCGCGGACAGACCGCGACGACGAACCAGCAGGTAGGCCCGACGCCAGTTGCCCACGAGCACCGGCGTGGAACCGGACGGGAACCCGGCGGGTGAAAGCGTGGTGTCGATGCCCGGCAGGAAGCTGGACACGTGCACCGGCAGGCCGCGCAGGCGCGGGCGGAAATCATCCGTCAGCACGCCGTCGAAAACCGGGCGGCCATTCGCGTCGCTCATGGTGAGCGTGAAGGACAGCGCATCCTGCGACATGATATAGGCCATGTCAGGGCCGTGATACTGGGCATGAATGCTCTCCTTCAGCATCACGAGGTCTTGCCACGTAAACTGCCCAGCAGGCGCGCCGCCATCGGCCTCCGGCTTGGCGTTCATGACCGGAATGCACGAACGCGGATTGGCGATGCCCAGCGGCATGCCCTTGCCGTCGCCGGTCATGACACCGCGCTCCAGCGCGCGCTGGAAGGCGTCGCGGGCCTTGGCGGCGATCCACGCCTGCACGTCCACGCCCGCATCCTCCAGCAGATCGCGGGTCACGCACGCGACATAGCGCAGCGTATTGGCCGGGATTTCCTTCTCGGACAGACCGTCGCCGAGGTTGCCAGAATTGGCGAAACACTCGCTCTCGCAGGCCCATGCCGCTTCATCGAACTCGTTGTCCACCGGCAGTTTGACCGCGCTCTTGGCGATCTGCATCTGGCCGAGCAGGTTCGTGATGGAATAGACGTCCTCCACGCACGAGAGGAT
>JALTZY010000379.1 GCA_027045905.1 Paracoccaceae bacterium | reverse complement strand
CTTGACGGTGGACAGGCCCGTGCGTTCGGCCGGGTTTCCAGGGCCTTGCGGCGGTCGTTGAGGAAGGACAGGTCGGCCACGGTGAGCTGCAGCTCCTCCGCCAGCGGGCGCGATTGCGTGGAAATTTCCAACGAGACGCGCTGCAACGCCTGCTCCATGGACTGACCGGATTCCACGCAGATGAGCAGCAGATCCAGCGCGTCGGACCAGGCATCGCGAATGGCCTGCTGGCGGCGCTGGATCATGTTCTTGAGCAGAATCATCGGCAACAGGTAGCCCGCGCCGAAACCAACCAGAGTCGCCACCACGGTCCCGCGTGCGGCATTCGGCCCGTTGAGAACGGCGCTGGCGTGGAAATCGGCAATCACCGCGAGGACGGACGGCATGGAGAGCCGGATGACGAGGAAGGTCAGCAGATGGCTTTCCAGCCTGTAGCCGGCCTGGCGCAGCTGCACCCGCGTGGTCTCCGCATCGAAGATCTCGCGCAGGTTCAACCGCTCCACCAGCTGCGGGAGGATGCCTTTCGGCTTGTCCCGCAGGCGCGGGCCTTTCTGCGCCTTCAACTCGCGGCGATGCAGTTCGCGCAGGCGTTCGCGCTCGTTGGCCACGAGGTCGATTCGCTTGTCACGCTCCTGCTTTTCCAGGAACGCCCGCATGGCGGTGAGCACGGCCAGAAACACCAGGCCCATGACGAAAAGCACCACCACCGTGGCAGGCGAGAAGTCCTCGCTCAGGCTCGTTATGACGTCAAGCAAGTTGAACATGGTCATTCCGCCCGCAAAAGGTTCAGAACTTGAAATTGATCATCTTGCGCATGATCAGGATGCCCGTTCCCATCAGGCCGATGGCGAAGAGCGCCGCGAAGTTGCCCTCCCGCGTGTTGACAAAGGTCTCCATGTGGTCGGGGTTGAGGTAGAGAATGCCGCCGGTGAGCAGGAACGGCAGCGCCCCGACGATGTAGGCGGAGACCTTCGCCTCCTGGGTGATGGCCTTGATCTTGAGTTTCATGGCCTTGCGCGCACGCAGCACCGTGGCGAGATTGTCCAGCGCTTCGGAGAGGTTGCCGCCGGTTTCCCGCTGAATGGATATGGCGATGGAGAGGAAGTTCACTTCCGCCAGCGGAACGCGCTCGTACATGCGCTCCAGGCCCTGATCCATCGGAATGCCCAGCTTCTGCCCTTCCACCACCTCGCGGAATTCGGGGCCGACGGGATCGGGGATCTCCTCGGCGATGGTGCGCATGGCATCGGTGGCCGGCAGGCCCGAACGCAGGCCGCGCACCATCAGCTCCACCGCATCGGGCAGCAACATCAGGAACTTTTCCATGCGGCGCTTGGCAAGGAAATGCAGCAGCCAGAACGGCAGGCCCAGGCTGCCGACAAGCAACAGGGAAATGCCGATGATGAGGCCCACCTGCAGGCTGCTCATGGTGGTGCCGAGGATGAGCCCCAGAAAGCCAAGCCCGACGCCCAGGCCCAGCGCGAACAGGTAGAATTGCTGATCGGTGGCCTGCAGGCCGGCGCGCTGCAGGCGCTGGCGCAGCGTGATGCGCTGTTTCTTCTTCTGCTGCTTGTCCTGCATTTCGCGCAGGGTCTGCTCCAGCTTGCGCCGGCGGTCTTCCTTCGTGCCGTCGAAGATCTTCTGCAGCAGGTTCTTCTTCTGCCGCTGGGAGGAGGCGCCGCCCACGAGCTCCTGCAGGCGCTGGTCGCTCTCCTTCTCA
>JALTZY010000378.1 GCA_027045905.1 Paracoccaceae bacterium | reverse complement strand
CTGCTCGTCAACTTGAACTTCCGTGTTCATTGCAATCCCTTTCTTCCGTGCAGCCGCGATGGCGACCGATGTGTTCGCGTCCGCCCCCAGCGGCGTGATGCTCACTTCCCTGAGTGTGCCCCTGCGGACAAGCGTGAACCCGCCCGCCGCCGAGAGCGTCCTTCCGTTGACCTCGATGGTTTGACCCGGCGCGATGCGCTCGTGCTCGACGGGCACCACGCCGACGCTGGCCTGGAACTGAAAACCACCCCGCGACATCTCAACGATCTGCCTGGCCGCGTCGCCTGCACCGGAAAGCACACCCTCGACGAGCAGCTTCCCGTCGCGGACTTGGGCGTTGCCATGCCCGACGACACCCGACACACGCGCGTCGTGGTCGGCCAGCAGGGCGATCTGCCCCTCGGCATCGAGACCATCGAGGTCGATGGCGACGGGTCCCCACGAGCCGACTGACATAATCCCGCCGGAGTAGGCGACGACGGAGATCGTCGGCGCTGGCGGTCGGCGGCCGCAGCTTCAATCTCGACACCCGAAGCGGTGAAAAGCAGGTCATCCTTGACCAAGGTTGTATTCATCTCTTTCCTCCACACGACGCCGGATCGAACCCGGCCTCCAGCATCTTCGGCCCGAGCACCTTCAACCGGTAACGGATCGCGCCTTCGGTCGGGGGCTTCTTGAACCCACAGAGATTTGCCGCTTCGGGAGAGTCCAATCGCCGCGCCGCTTCGCTGATGTTGCCATCGCATTCGATGAACAATTTGCACAGGGCACGGCTCTCCTCGTTGTCGATGAACTCGAGCATCTCATCGAAGAGTTCCGGGCTGCCCCGGTGCCGTTGGATACCTCTATCGCATTTGCGCTGAGCCACCCGGCGATCACCCACATCGAGATGATCCTGCGGGCGAACCGTGACAGCTGCATCCTTCTCGATGCTCCTGATGCACTCGTCGTCCTGATCACACTCCAAGACCTCTTGGCGTTCACCGCCGTCCGTCACTCCGCGATGCGGCCGGTAGCGGGCCAGTTGCTTCCCCTCTCTGCCCGCAGCCTTGAGCACGGCGTAATACACAGCCGTGTAGATCAGCGTTCTCTCCGAAGCCCCTCTGGTGGGATCAAACTTCGGCGGCTTGCTCATCAGATGCAGCAACGCCTCCTGCACGACATCGTTGTATCGAACACCAGGATGGCGAAGTCCCGGGTGGAGGATCTCTTTGGCCACATCGCGGGCAACAGCCGTTGCGAATTCCAGCAGATCGGGTGTCAGTTCAATCTCTCGTTTATGCGGTGAGGAATCGGGCATTCAGACCTCCTCGCCGCGCTCGAGCCGCTCCTTGATGTCATCGCATAGCGTGAACGAGATCTTCGCCGGCTCGATCCCGATCAGGTTGCCGTCGTCGTCGGTCACGCCGCGAGACGGAATCCGGTGCATGACGAAATACTGGTCGTCCACGGGCACATGTCGCCCGTACGCCTTCGACGCTTGTTCGGCGGCCTCGCGCAGCGGACGCAGGAAGTCCGCGTACCGGCATCCAAAAGCTTGGCACATCGCGGCGTACGGCACGAAGATCTGGGCGTCCTCGAAGTGCTCGGCTGCGGCGTCCACATCCGACTGCGACCACGCGTCCCGATCTACGGGCGACACGACGCCATTCTGGATCAGCAGGTCCAGCATTGGCGGCCTGCAGTCGTAGCCGCGAGACCGCAGATGGTTGGATGCCGATGCCAGAT
>JALTZY010000377.1 GCA_027045905.1 Paracoccaceae bacterium | reverse complement strand
CGGTCACGGTGCGCGATATTTCCGACCTCTACCCCTTTATCAACCAGGTCGGGCTGGTGCGCATCAACGGGCAGGGCTTGCGCGACTGGCTGGAACGCTCGGCCAGCTTATACAATCAGATCATGCCGGAGGCTGAGACTGACCTCAAGCCAACGGCCACGCCCGGATATTTCATCGAATCGGTCCTGGGTGCCGACTATTCCATCGACCTGTCCGCCCCGGCGCGCTTTGATATTACCGGGCAAAGGATCAACCCGGAGGCGCGCCGGATCAAAAACCTGCGGGTTCAGGGGCAGCTTGTCGAAGACGACCACGCCTTCGTCATGATCACCAATAATTTCCGCATCAATGGCGGTGGGGCTTATCCGCAATCAAGCCTGTCTTCACGCCTTGATTTCCCCGCCACCCCGCTGCCCGATATCCTGACGTCTTATTTCAAGGCCCATCCCGATCTGGACCCGCCCCTGGATCCCCACTGGCGGTTCGCGCCGGTCAGGGGTGCGCGCGCGCGCTTCCGCTCGTCCCCCAATGCGCAACCCGATGCCACTGGGTTCACCGATCTGGGCACAGACGCAAATGGGTTTCAAATTTTGTCCCTCAGCCTGTGACGTCTTGCCAAGGCGCACCGCACCCCATATATGACCGGTGAGAGGTTGGCGCGGGCAGGCACCTCGCCAACCCGGTCAGATCCGGAAGGAAGCAGCCGTAACGAGCCTCGCTTGGGTCGTTGTCCAGCCTCTCACCTTACCCCGGCCCTACCTTACCCCGGCAATGCCGTGATGCGCCGCCCAGACCGGGGGCGCATAAGAGCGTCGCCATCCCCACTGGACAGTCCGCCGCTAACCTGATCTGCGTTTGTCCAAAGGTCCGTAAGCGGCATTTATCCATGCAAAGAATTGCATTCGTTTGCCGGATCGTTCAGTGTCCGCGCGCGGGGTGTCCCGTTAAACCAAACAGGGAACCCCGCCTATGCGCCTCATCACCATGCCGATCATCGCCCTTTTCCTGCTCACCCGGGCCCTGTTCGCCCAGGAATTAACCGTGCAACAGGTCGCCGACCACGCCTATGCCATCATTGGCCCGACCTCACAGCGAAGCCCCGAGAATCTGGGGAATAACGCGACCTTCGGCCTGATCGTTACCAATGACGGTGCGGTACTGATCGACCCCGGCGGCAGCTTCAAGGGCGCGCAGGCTTTGCACGAGGCGATTAAAACCGTTACGGATCAACCTGTTAAAGCGGTGATAAATTCCGGCGGCCAGGATCACCGCTGGCTTGGCAATGGCTATTGGCACGATCAGGGGGCGACGATCTATGCCAGCGACGCGGCGGTTGCGGACCAGAAAGACCGGGTCTCGCAACAGCTGACGGGCCTCAGCACTCTGATCGGGACCGACGCGCTGGCCGGGACCGACCCCTATTATGCCGACACCACGTTTGACGCGGAAATGACCCTTGAAATCGGGGATGTCACCCTGTTTCTGACCCATGGTGCCGCCCACACGCCGGGCGACAGCACCATCTGGATGCCTTCGGAAAGCGTGATGTTTACCGGAGATCTGGTCTATATCGACCGCATTCTGGGCGTCGGCCCGCAATCGTCCAGCCTTGACTGGGTCGCCAGTTTCGACGTGATGGCGGCGCAAAACCCGGCCCATATCGTGCCCGGCCATGGCAGGCCTGCGGATTTGGCCAGGGCGACGGCCGACACCTATGATTACCTGACCAACT
>JALTZY010000376.1 GCA_027045905.1 Paracoccaceae bacterium | reverse complement strand
TGAAGTTCGTCAACGCCGCGCAGGATGTCTATGTGGCGCCGAAGGAGACGTGGACGGACGGCGCCTCCATTCCCGTGATCTTCGTGCCCATCATTGGCGATCCGCGCAGCCGCGAGTTCATGAACGCCGCCACGGTGCACGACGCCTATTCCTCCAAGCGCAACGAGAACGGCCCCTATTATCACACCGCCACCTGGCAGGAAGTGCATCGCATGTTCTACGACGGCCTGCTGGCCAGCGGCACGCCGCCGCTGAAGGCCAAGGTCATGTATGCGGCGGTGTATCTGGGCGGGCCGCGCTGGAAGGAAGTGCGCAAACCGCCGGCGCGGCAGGCCCTGCGTGTGCAGGGCACGGAAATCGTGCCGGCGTCCAGCGTGATTCAGGACACGGGTCTGCGGAAGCTGCAGTCCAACGTGCCATTGCCCGCGCAGGTGCCGGTGGAACAGCTGGTGGCGGCGTTCAAGCGCGTGAAGACGTACATCGAAACCCGCAACCCTTCCATTGACGACCTGGAAACGCATCTGACCCGCGTGGAGCTCGATCTGACCGGCGCCGGACAGCAGCCGCGGCGCAGGATCAATTTCCGCCCTGGCAAGGTGGATCCGCGGGATTTCTACGGCGACGGTGACAACCTGGGGAACGGTGGCGGCGGAAATGCCAATGGCGGTGGCGATGCCGGCGGCAATGACGCCGGTGGCGATACCGGTGGCGCCAATGGCGGTGGCGATGCCGGTGGTAATGACGCCGGTGGCGATACCGGCGGCGGCGATACCGGCGGCGGCGATACCGGCGGCGGCGATACCGGCGGCAATGAGGCGGGAGGTGATATCGGCGGCAACAATGCCGGTTGAGCGCCGAGCCTGGCGCGGTCTTACTCCAATAGCGAGAGGAGTTGCGGGGTCAACATGCGTTCCGCCCTGCGTTTCTGCGCCGGCGTGAATATCTCGCGCCATGAACCCAGCTGCCGCGTGCCGTAGCGCCTTGGCTCCGAAGGCGTCCGGTTGACGATGGGACGCCGCAAAAGACGGCATATCTCGCGGGCCAGCGTATCCTGCCCGTCTCTTGCCAGGCGAGAAAAGGACGTAGCGGCGACGATTTGCGGGTTCCTTTCGTCCAGGACCCGCTTCCACCCCTTCATCCAGCCGATCTGCAGAGGCAGGTAATGCTCGAGCATCCAGTCCACCTGTCTTTCCAGCGGCCAGTCCGCAAGCTTTGGCTCGCGCAGGAGAAACTGCCCGGCGCGCATGCGGTGAAACATGTCCAGAGCGGAAACGAGCGCCTCGCGGGGGTCGCGGAAGTGCACCACGAGGCGGGCGTCCGGATGGGAAGCCAGCACCCGGAGGTTTGCGCGGCGCGGCAGCATGTGGGTGTGGCCGATATATCCCACACCTTTCAACTGGGCAAGATTACGGCCGATGAGCACCGTGTGGTTGAACAGATGCGGCCCGGAATGACACAGGAGGTCGCCAACGGGCCAGCCGAGGGCGTGGCCCAGGGCATGCGCCAGCGAGGTGCTGGCGGACTTGGGCATGGCGGCGATGATGAGCGGATGGCCGGTGGGCAATGAGGACTGGCTGCGGCGCCATTGGGCGAGGGCGCGCACCAGCGTTGTGCGCGCGCCGCGGTAATCTCCGCAGAAGGAACAGGCGAGCGACAGGCGCACGTGATCGCGCTCGTTGAATGAGGTGGCGCGCTCCACAATGCGGGCGGAAAGCGCGCGGGCCTCCGCGAACCGGCCGT
>JALTZY010000375.1 GCA_027045905.1 Paracoccaceae bacterium | reverse complement strand
GGCGATGTCCTGCAGATCCTGAAGCCGCGCATGGGGCCGAGATCCTGCGCGCGACCGTGGGCACCGATGTTTCGCCGGCGCTGGTGGTGGCGATGATCGCGGTGGAAAGCGGCGGGCGCGCGGGGGCCGAAAGCGACAGGGGCGCGCTGGGTCTGATGCGGCTGACCCCGGACACGGCGGCGCGTTTCGGGGTCGGCGATGCGGGCGATCCCGGGCAGAACATTCGCGGCGGCGTGGCCTATATGGACTGGCTGATGGAGACCTTTTCGCGCGATCCGATCCTGGCGCTGGCCGGTTACAATGCGGGCGAGAATGCCGTGCGCGAAAGCGGCGGAGTGCCGCCCTATCCCGAGACCCGCGCCTATGTGCCCAGGGTGCTGGCCGCCTGGCAGGTGGCGCGGGGCCTGTGCCTGACCCCGCCGGAGCTGATCACGGATGGTTGTGTGTTTGCGGTGAAAGGAACCCCGGGCGATGGATGAGCAAAGGCCGCTGGTGCTGGATGTGGACGGGACCTTCCTGCGCACCGATCTGCTGTACGAATGTTTCTGGGCCGGGCTCGGCAAGGCGCCGCTGGCAACGCTCAGGGCGACATTCGCCAATCTGACCCGCCCGGCGCGGCTGAAGGCGGAGCTGGCCCGGCTGGCCGATCTGCGTACCGATCTGATGCCGGTCAATCCGGCCGTGGCAGATGCCGCCATGGAGGCGATCCGGCAGGGGCGGGAAGTGGCCCTGGCTTCGGCGTCGAACGAGGCGCTGGTGGCGGATCTGGCCCAGGATTACGGGCTGGGGCCGCGGATATTCGCGAGCTCCGGGGATTTCAACCTCAAGGGAGCCGCCAAGGCGCAGGTGCTGGCCGAGACCTACGGGGGCGGGGGCTTCGACTATGCCGGGGATGCGCCGGCGGACATGCCGGTATGGCGCCAGGCCCATACCGCGCTGGTGGTGGGCGACGGGCGCGCGGCGCGCAAGCTGATGCGCGCGGGCAAGCTGGTGCGCACCTTTCCCGGCGGCTGGCGGGCGCGCGATCTGCTGCGCGCGATGCGCCCGCATCAATGGGTGAAGAACGTGCTGCTGTTCGTGCCGATGCTGGCGGCGCATGATTTCTCGCTCGCCTCGCTGCTCATGGTGCTGATGGGGCTGGTGGCCTTCAGCGCCGCCGCCTCGTCGATCTATATCGTCAACGACCTGCTGGACCTCGAGGCCGACCGGCTGCACCCGACCAAGCGCGAGCGCCCCTTTGCCTCCGGTGCGGTGCCGATCGGCGCCGGCATGGCGGTTTCGGCCGGACTGGCCGCTCTGGCGCTTGCCGCGGGGCTGTGGCTGGGGGCGGCGTTCTTCGGGGCGGTGGTGCTCTACATGGCGCTGTCGCTGGCCTATTCGCTGCGCCTGAAGCGTCTGCGCTGGGTCGATATCGCCACCCTCGCCGGGCTCTATACCCTGCGCGTGATCGCCGGGGCGGCGGCGATGCAGGGGGAGGTTTCGGGTTATCTGCTGGTATTCATCTATCCGGTCTTCCTGACGCTGGGCTGCGTGAAGCGGATGACCGAGCTGAGCCGCACCGAGAGCGACGCGCCGCTGCCCGGGCGCGGCTACGGGCGCGCCGACATGGGAGATCTGCTCAACGTCGCCTATCTGGGGATGTTCGCGGCCCTGCTGAATTTCTTCCTCTACAGCTTTTCCGAACAGGCGGTGCGCCTCTATCCGGCCCGCTGGCTGCTATGGGTGGCGCTGATCCCGATCGCGCTGTGGCTGAGACGGATGATCCGGCTGGGCCGGAGCGGTCAGATGGATTACGACCCGGTGGTGCATGCGCTGAAGGACAGGCGGGGCGTTGCGCTGGTGCTGGTGACGCTGACGATCATGTTTGCCGCGGCGGGGCTTCTGCAGGACTGGTATGCCCTGTGGCGGCGCTGACGGGAGCCGGGGCGCAGGTGGCGGCCCGCGCGCAGGATTCGCCTACCTGCCGCGCATCAGCCGGTCGGCTTTCTTGCGCACCAGCACCGTGCGCAGGTCGTGCATGGCCAGCAGCAGCGCGTCGGTGATCGCCTCGAGGTCCTCGTCCGAGGCCTTGCTCTGGGCCCAGTGGGCGGTCTGGTTCAGGTGATCGACCGTGCGCAGGATGTCGTCGATCTGGCGCCGGGCCAGCAGGGCTGAGCGCTCCTCCATCCAGGCGCGGATCGCGGCCATGTCGGCCTGGCTCAACTCGCGCCCGCCATGGGGCTTGATCTCGCCGTTCCTGATATTGACCACCGCGATCTGGTCCATGTCGATGCGCCGCTGGCGGTTCTCGGTATCGACACGATAGACGAAGGCGCCGTTTTCGCGGGTGCGGAAGAAATATTCGGGCAGGTCGGGGGTCATGGGCCTCGGGTCAGGGATGCGCAGAATTCCTGGATGCGCGCGCAGGCTTCGCGCAGGTTTTCGTCCGAGGTAGCATAGCTGACCCGGAACGCCGGGGAAAGCCCGAAGGCCGCGCCGAACACCACCGCCACGCCCTTTTCCTTCAGAAGCGCGGTGGCAAAGGCCTCGTCGCTGTCGATCCGCCGGCCCTCGGGGCTCAGGCGCCCGATCAGCGGGGCGATCGAGGGATAGACGTAAAACGCCCCGTCCGGTACCGGGCAGGTGATGCCTTCGGCCGCGTTCAGCATCTCCACCACCAGGTCGCGCCGGCGGCGGAAGATCTCGTTGTTGGCGGCGATGAAGTCCTGCGGGCCGTTGAGCGCCTCCAGCGCCGCCCACTGGCTGATCGTGCAGGGATTGGAGGTGCTTTGCGACTGGATCTTGCGCATGGCCGCGATCAGCTCTTCGGGCCCGCCCGCATAGCCGATGCGCCAGCCGGTCATGGCATAGGCCTTGGAGACGCCGTTGCAGGTAAGGGTGCGTTCGTAAAGGGCGGGCTCGACCTCGGCCGGGGTGGAGAACTGGAAATCGTCAAACACCAGGTGCTCATACATGTCGTCGGACATCACCCATACATGCTCATGGCGCACGAGCACATCGGTCAGCGCCTTGAGCTGGGCGCGCGAATAGCCGGCGCCGGTCGGGTTGGAGGGGGAGTTGAAGATAAGCCACCTGGTGCGGGGCGTGATTGCGGCCTCAAGCTGCTCGGGTGTGAGGCGAAAGCCGGTTTGCGGCCTCGTCTCGACGATCACCGGCCTGCCGCCGGCCAGCAGCACCATGTCCGGGTAGCTCACCCAGTAGGGCGCGGGGATGATCACCTCGTCGCCCGGATCGAGCGTGGCCATCAGGGCATTGTAAAGGATCTGCTTGCCGCCGGTGGCGATGCTGATCTGTTCGGGGGCGTAATCCAGCCCGTTGTCGCGGCGGAACTTGGCGGCGACCGCAGCCTTGAGCTCCGGCGTCCCGTCGGGGGCGGTGTATTTCGTGTGGCCCGCGTCAATGGCGGCCCTGGCGGCGGCCTTGATGTGCCCGGGCGTGTCGAAATCGGGCTCGCCTGCGCTGAGGGCGATGACGTCGCGCCCGGCGGCCTTGAGCTCGGCGGCGAGGGTGGAGATGGCGATGGTGGGCGAGGGCCTGATGCGGGCGAGGGCCGAAGAGAGCAAGGACATGTCGGGTTCCGGTTTGAAATCGCGTCTGTCTTGTCATAGGCAGGTGCCGGCGGGGGGATCAAGCGCCATTGCCGGCGCCAGGCAGCAGAGATCAGGGGGGGAAGGATGAGCGAGAGCCGCGAGATGCGTCTGAAGCGCATGAAGCTGCGCGCCCAGCGCCGGGGCACCAAGGAAATGGACCTGGTGCTGGGCGGCTTCGCCCTCGCCCGGCTGGAGGAGATGGACGAAGACGCGCTGGACCTCTTCGAGAGCCTCCTGGAGGAGGGCGACAACGACCTGTGGGACTGGATCACGGCGCGCAGGCCCTGCCCGTGGCGCTGGGAGGGGCTGGTCGCCCGGATCCGTGCCCATGCGGGGCTGGCGGAGGCACCCGGTTTCGGAAAAATTGACTGAATTTCTCGTGCGTTTCGCCCGGCATTTAACTGAATGTTTGTTCTTTGCTGTGAATCTCCCCCGCAGGATTTACGGCGGAGACAAGAATGAGCATGCATTCCTCAATAGGCCAGAGCGGCAATCAGGGTTTCGTCAGCCAGTATCTCGATGTCCTGTCGCTGGTCGAGCGGCTGCACCGTCTGCTGCTGGACGTGGTGAAGGACGAGTTCGAGAGGATCGGTCTGCTGGAAATCAATTCGGTGCAGGCGCTGCTGCTTTTCAATATCGGGGACAACGAGGTGACGGCGGGCGAGTTGAAGACGCGCGGCTATTACCAGGGCTCCAATGTCAGCTACAACCTGAAGAAGCTGGTGGAAATGGGCTACATGCACCATCAGCGCTGCGAGATCGACCGCCGATCGGTGCGTGTGCGCCTGACCGAAAAGGGGCGCGAGGTACGCGACCGGGTGGCCGACCTGTTCGAGCGCCACGCCGAAGGGCTGCAGAGCAAGGGCGTGCTGACCCCGGAAGGGATCGAGGAGATCAATGCCGCCCTGAAACGGGTGGAGCGCTACTGGAGCGACCAGATCCGCTATATCTACTGATCCCGCCGTATCATGTGGCCCCGCCCTTCCGCCCTCACGGTTGCAGGACGAGCAGATGTCGCCTGCGATTTTTCCGCGAAAAATCGCGCCTCCGGCGGGAGTATTTGCCGGAAAGGCGAAAGGGGGCGCGATATCCGTATCAGGCAGCGGCCAGAGCGGCACGGATGCGCGGCACCATGAATTCGGTGAACAGGTCGATCTTGGTATCCTTCATGCGCCGGTGCGGTGTCAGGACCGATAATTGTGTCGGCAGGGGGGGAGTGGCCCGGGCAACCGGCAGGAGGCGGCCCGCTTTCAGATGGGCGGCGACTTCGAAGAGCGGTTTGAGAACGATGCCGTGCCCGGCCAGAGCCCATTCGGTCAGCACATCGCCGTCATCGCTTTCGAACGGGCCGCTGACCGGGTATCGCTGTGGGCCGTTTTCGGTCTGCAGGGTCCATTGGAACTCCCTGGTGCCGGGAAAGCGCAACAGCAGGCAGGCGTGTCTGTCCCTGACCAGGGTGGTGCCGTCGGCGGGATTGCCCCGCGTGCGGATATAGGCGGGGGCGGCGCAGAGCAGGCGGGGAATTTCGGCGATGGTGCGCATTTTCAGCGTGCTGTCTTCCAGCGGGCCGAGGTGAAACATCAGGTCGAGTCCTTCGGCCAACATGTCCACGCTGCGGTCGGACAGGCGCAGGCGGATGTCGATATTCGGGTAAAGTGCCTTGAAATCGGGCAGGGCCGGGGCGATCAGCCGCCGCCCGATGCCCAGCCCGGCGGCGATGAACAGGGTTCCGCGCGGATTGGCGGCGGTTTGCGAGATGGCGGCCTCCGCCCGGGCCACGGCGTCGAGGATCGCGCCGGCGCCCTCGTAGAACAGCCGCCCGGCTTCCGTCGGCTGGAGCGAGCGGGTCGAGCGGTTGAACAGGCGGGCGCCCAGATGCTGCTCGAGATCGGCGATGCGCGATGAGGCGACGGCCGGCGAGCAGCGCTGGTCGCGTGCCGCTGCCGACATGCTGCCCAGTTCATAGACCCGGACGAACATGCGGATATTTTTCAGATAGGCCATATTCTTCGGCTTTCCTTGAAAGTCTTGCGCCATTTTCAGGATATACTGATAACAGGAAATCCGCGATAGTTGCGACGGCTGTTGATTCTCAGGACAGGAAAGCGGGATGATTGCCGGTGTGATACTGATGGAATGGCTGGAATTCGCGGTGCGATGGATCCATGTGATTACCGCAATTGCCTGGATCGGGTCTTCGTTCTACTTCATCGCGCTCGACCTGGGTCTGCGCCCTTCGAATGACCGGCGCGCCGGGATTACCGGCGAGGAATGGCAGGTGCATGGGGGCGGTTTCTATCACATCCAGAAATATTCGGTGGCGCCCAACCGGCTGCCCGAGGACCTGATCTGGTTCAAGTGGGAGAGCTATTCGACCTGGCTGAGCGGTTTCATCATGCTGGTGCTGGTCTATTACCTGGGCGGCGAGCTTTACCTTGTGGATCCCGACGTGCTCGACATCCCTCTCTGGCTGGCGGTGCTGATCTCGCTGGGCTCGCTGGCCTTTGGCTGGATCGCCTATGACCTGATCTGCAAGAGTCGATTCGGCGAGGACAACACCCGTCTGATGGTGCTGCTTTTCCTTATCCTGGTAGTAATGGCCTGGGGCTACAGTCAGGTCTTTTCGGGCCGGGCGGCGCTGCTGCACCTGGGTGCGCTGACCGCCAGCATCATGACCGGCAATGTCTTCTTCACCATCATGCCCAACCAGCGCATCGTGGTCGCCGATCTCAGGGCCGGGCGGGTGCCGGATGCCAAGTACGGCCGAATCGCCAAGCAACGCTCGACGCATAACAATTACCTGACGCTGCCGGTGATCTTCCTCATGCTGTCGAACCATTACCCGCTGGCCTTCGCTTCGGAGATGAACTGGCTCATCGCCGCGCTGATCTTCCTCATGGGGGTGACGATCCGCCATTTCTTCAACACGATGCACGCGCGCAAGGGCCGGCCCTGGTGGACCTGGGGGCTGACGGCGGCGCTGTTCGGGCTGATCGTCTGGCTGTCGGCCTCGCCGCTGTTTCACGACCGGCCCGAAGATGACGATACCGCGCTCGGTCCCGCGGCCGCGCGCTATGCGGCGGCGGAAGGATTCGAGGAGGTGGCGGATCTGGTGATCGGCAAATGCTCCATGTGCCATGCGGCAGAGGTCTATTGGGACGGGATCGCCGCCGCGCCCAAGGGGGTGCTGCTCGACAGCCCGGCCGAGGTGGCGCGCCATGCGCGGGCGATCTACCTGCAGGCAGGGTTCACCGATGCGATGCCCCCGGCCAATGTCTCCTTTGTGGAGCCGGAGGAGCGGGCGCTGATCCGCGCCTGGTTCGAGGGGGCGGACGGGTAGGGGCTCAGCCGGCGGTCAGAAGCGCTCGGGTGCGCGTGGCGATATAGGCCTCTTCGCGCGCCCGTACGACCCAGGCGGTGACCCGGCTGCGGGGTGCGTGCAGGGCCGGACCGTGGGCGGCATTGGCGGCGGGGTCCGGTGTGAGCCCGGCCCAGCCCAGCCTCTCCATGATCGCCGCGCGCAGGGGTGCGGCCCGCTCGCCGATGCCGCTGGTAAAGGCCAGCGCGTCGAGCCCGCCCATGGCGGCGATGAGGCTGCCGGCATGGCGCGTGGCCCAATAGGCGAAGTGGCGGATTGCAAAGCGTGCCGCCGGGTCGTCGCGGCCCAACAGCGCGCGCATGTCGCCGCTGCCCGCAAGCCCCCTGAGCCCGCTTTCATGCCACAGGAGCCGCCGCGCGCCCTCGATCCCCAGCCGTTCGGCCAGCACTGTTGTGGTACGAATTAATAGGCAATGGGATAAAATGCGGCGCAAGAACTGGGCCTATCCGAGCCTGTGCGAGCAGTGCTGGGTTGGGATCATGGTTTGGAGCGGTTGTTTTTCCACCAGCGTTGGGGGGTTGAGCGGGAGACGTGGCGATCTTTTGGGAAGCGCCTGGCGATTTCCTCGGCAATCGCTGCGCGGGTCTGTGGTTTGCTCTGGCGCGCAAGGAGGCTTGCAGGGCCGGGTCGTGGTCGATTTTCGGGCGGGGTCGGTGTTGGGCGGGGCCAAAGCGATGCTGGCGGCGGTGTTCACAGGGGCGTTCAAGGGCTGTTGAAGGCGGTTTCATGGCCGCTTTAGCGTCCTGTTGCAGGGCGCGTTCCAAGGCGGCGCTGGCTCGAAGACATGCCAGCCGCGCGGCATGGATCAGCTCGCCGGTTTCCGCCAGTGCCTGGCGCGTATCCTGAGATTGCTTGCTCACGCTTTCAGCCATTTGCGTGCCGTGTCGTCCGAGGTTCGCAGGGTCCGGGCGATCTCAAGCCCGGGCAGGCCCTGCATGGCGAGGCTTTGGGTCAGCCGCCTCTCTCGCCAGGGGGACACGCTTGGGAGCGGTGCGCATTCGCGCTCAGCTTTCGCGCATTCTCGATCCCGATCACATGTGCCAGCATGGAATTCTTGCCGGGGCTTTTCGGGATAGCCATTTCCGCCCCGCCAAAGGCGAGCAGAAAATCAACGGTTCTTGCCGGGCCTATGACATCCGCATAGACGGCCACCTGTGCCGGAGGCGGTGGGTAGCCTCTGGCAATCGGTTTTCCCTTTTCCTGTTCGCCTCCAGGCATGGTCTCTCCTTGTTCAGGGTGCGCCCCGGCCCTCCTGGCACAGGACCAGGGCGCGTTTTTCCGCCTGGCCGTGATGTTCGTGGAGCAGGTCGCGCATGGCCTCGACCGGCGCGAACCTGGCCGGGTCCGGGTTCTCGCCGACCGCCTCAAGGCGCGAACGCTTGCCAGTATCGCGCCGGGTGTTGCGTCAGCCTGAAGGCCAAGCAGCTGGGTCAGATCATCGAGAAAGCTCGCCTCCATGGTGGTCTCCTGTTCTGCCAGCGCCTTGAGATGCAATGCTGGCCGGTGCGACCTGCCCGGCACCGACAAGCTGAATGATTTCGCCTTGCTTGCGGTGGGACATGAAGGAGGGGGAGTGTCATGAACTCTGTGCATCTGGGCTGGCCCATGCGGGTTTCAGATACGGTCACGCATTGAATCGTTCCTCGAACATGATAGCGAATTGGTTTCTGGCTGCATACCATTCGCGGACAT
>JALTZY010000374.1:1548-32647 GCA_027045905.1 Paracoccaceae bacterium | reverse complement strand
CAAGTTCATGATGGCATTCACGTCGCGCTCTTTGAAACCATGCCCTCGGTTGGCGACATAAAGGTAACCTTCGGAATCCGATATCTTGACAAACTTGATCGTGATTGCGCCGTCCTCACCAATTTCGTGAGCGTCATGTGCATTCTGGATGAGTTCGAAAAGGACACGATCACCATACTCAGTCCCAATGACTTCTCCGAGGTTCTTAAGGCTTTCGTAGGTTGAGAGATTCTTCCGATGCGCATCAAGTGCGTTCGAAAGCGCATTGCGGGCCCAAGTTTTCAGTTGTTGGGTATATTTGTTCATCAGGAGAGTTTCTTCGTTTGGGGGCGAATTGGCAACGCACACACCACATTCACCAACCGCATCTGCTCAATGGTTTCGCATTTTGCCTCGCGCAGGCGGGGGCTGGCGAAAAGGAGGGTGAGGGCCTTGGCGCGGGAGATGGCGACGTTGAGGCGATTGGTGGAATAGAGGAATTCGAGGCCGCGGGGGATGTCTTCGGCCGAGCTTGCGGTCATCGAGACGAGGCAGACCGGGGCTTCCTGGCCCTGGAACTTGTCCACGGTGCCCACGCGGATGCTTGCGTGCAGGGCGTTGCGCAGGGCGTTGACCTGGGCGTTGTAGGGGGCGACGACGATGATGTCGCTTGCGCGCATCGGCCGCATGGCGCCGCTCTGGTCGCGCCATTTGCCCTTGAGCAGGGCGCGCACGGCCGCCTTGATCGCCGCCACTTCCTCCTGCGCCACTTGGGCGTTGCCTTCATGCGCGACCGGCACCATGAAGGCCCCGGCCTCGGGCCAGGACGTGCCCGTCACCGCCTGCTGCGCGGTGTCGGGGTGGCTCTCGAGGCGGCCTTCATAGACCTGATCCGAGATGAAGCCGCAGAGCGCGGGGTGCATCCGCCGCGAGGTGGGCAGGAAGATGCCGCGATCGGCGGGCACGGTGGCGTGCTCGCCCAGCATCCATTCGAGGCAGGAGAGGTTCGCGGGTTCGGGATGCGCCCCCTGGACCACCTGCGGCAATTGGCGGGGGTCGCCCACCAGCACGATGTTGCGGGCCGCGCGCCCCATAGCCGCCATATTGGCCAGCCCCACCTGTCCGGCTTCATCCACGAACAGCCAGTCGAAGGCCTGCAGGTTTTCCTCGCGGGCGAAGAACCAGGCCGTGCCGCCCACCACATGGCCCCCGGCAGCGGCCACCTCATTCGACGTGGTGCGGCTGATCGGACAGTCGTCTGGGTAGCTATCATCATCGCTCGAGACCTTATGGATCAGATCGAGCGTGATCGGCAGGTCCTCGTCCTCCAGCGCGGCAAGGCACCCCATCAGCACGTTGCGCACGGCCTCGTGGCTGTTCGATGTCACGCCGACGCGCGCGCCCCCGCGCGCCAGCGTCAGGATCGCGCGGGCGGTGACATAGGTTTTGCCAGTGCCGGGCGGGCCTTGAATGGGCAGGACGGTCTCGTCCATCGCCTGCACAGCGGCGATGGTGCCTGCGACGGGGTCCTCGCCTTGCAGGATGTTGCCGCTCCGGCCAGTCAGGCGGGGCGCGCGGCGCGACAGAAGGTCATCCACCGCGCGATAACTGCGCGGTCCGCACTGATCGTCGATCACGTCGCTGAGCGCCTCGGCGATGACGCCAGTATTGATCGGCGATGGCGGATGCAGGGTCAGGCGGTCGGCCAGCACATGCGCCCTGGCCGCGCCGACCTTCAGCACCAGCCGGCCGGCGGTGGCATCGAACGCCTCCAGCGCAACCGAGGCGAAGCCCTCTTCATCCGGCACATTGGGCCGCTGTCCCGCGCGCAGCTTCGTCTCCTGCGGCGGAAAGCGGTATGCGCGGCGCATCGACTGCTTGACCGGCTCGGCCGGGCCGATCGCCTCAAGCCCGCCCAGCGTGTTGAGGTCATCGATCAGCTCGTCCTCGTCCTTGCCGAGGCTGTCGAAGATCGCCCACCACGCCGGCTTGGCCTCGCGTTTGTGGAAGAGGCCGAGGTTGAACAGTATCTGCTGCCGGTCCTCCGGCAGGCCACTGGCCGCCAGTTGCGCGCGCAGGGCTCCAACCTCTTCGTCCTCTTCCGCCTCCTTTTCGCCGGCATCCGCAGCCAGCGCGGGCCACGGCCCTTCGGGGCGGATCGACACCAGCCAATCGCGCAGTTTTTCCGTCGAGACACAGTCGATCCGGTTGTACTCCTCAATCTCGTCAAGGATCGCCTGCTCGCCGGTCTCGCGCCATCTCTCATAGGCCACGACCGATCCGCCCGCCGTCTTGACCTCGCCCTCGCGGGTCAGGCCATAGAAGGCCTCCATCGACTTGATCGAATAGTTGGGCTCGGATGCGATCAGAGAGCCGCGCACCACGGCATAGAGATCGACAAAGCGGCGCTCGCGCAGAAGCCGGTCGAGAAAGGCCTCGCCGATCCCGTATTTCGCGGTCAAACGGCGCAGGGCGGTGATCTCGTAGGGGGCGTAGTGATAGATGCGGGCGTCCGGGTATCGGGCCAGCCGGGCGCGGAAGAATGCCAGCAGGTCGGCCAGCGCCTGGGCCTCGGCCGCGTGGTCATGGGCCCAGAAGGCGTGGAAGGCCTCCCCATCCCAGACCCCGTGAAGGTATTCCAGCCCGCCCTCATAATGCGGATCGCCCTCGATGTCATAGAACAGATCGCCCGGGCGCGGTTCGGGCAGCAGGTCGAAGCCCTTTCCGGGTTCGGGCGGGCGCAGTTCGAAGGCCGGTTCACCGGTCTTGCGGGCGTGCTGAAGGCGCGCCTGCACACGCAGCCGGTCGAGCGTTCCCTGTGCCATACCCCGCACGCCGCCCTCGTGCGCCGCCAGTGCCGCCATCGTCGCGATGCCCGCGGCCTCCAGCTTCTTGACCTGCCCCCGGGTGATGTTCGCCACGTTGAACAGGCTGTCCTCTGCCTCCCACACGCTTGCGCAGTGATCGGCCCAGCGGCAGAGCGCGCAGTCCGCACAAGGCACGGGGCGCGTGGGCTCGGGCGCGGCCACGAAGGCCTCCAGCCGCTCCCGCGCCGCACGGGCGTAATGGGCATAGTCCGCCAGCCAGAGCGTCGCCCGTGTGCCGTCGCCCAGTTCCACATGGGCGTATTCCGGCATCACCCCCTGCACCTTGGCCAGAAGGTCGGAATAGAGCACCAGTTGCAGCACATGCTTGGGATGGGCGCGACGCTTGAGCTTGGTATCGGCCACCTCATAGCTGAACGGCCCCAGCGCCGAGGGCTTGTCCACCCTTTCGAGGAAATCCGACCAGCCACCCCATCTGCCCGACAGGAGCGCACCCTGAAAGACCACTTCCGCGCCCTGCGCCAGCGCCGCGCGGGTCGCCTCGGCATTTTCGGCCAGATCGCCGCGCGCGATCTCGACCACCTGCCGCCCTTCGGCCTTCAGCCGGGCCAGATGCGCGGCCTCATGGGCATCCCCCTGTTTCTGCAACAGCTCGGCGTCCTCGCTGTCGGCACGCGGCTCCGGCCCTTCGCCGCGCAGGCGGGCAAGGTCAAGCGTCGCGGCATGCCGGCAGCCCATGAACCGCATGAGGTCGGATGCCGAAAACAGCAGCTCCCCGTTCAATGCCCTCATGCATGCTCCCGATGACCAATTCAAACTCGTCGAGGGAATCATCTCGACAGAACCCAAGGTCATCAATAGCCTGCATGGGTGTCAATCTTTGTCACGGGTGAGCATGAGCTTCTCCAAGGCACAGGATCTGCTGCGACTGGCCCGCATGGCGCAGGCCCGGCATGGCGGGGTCAGTCTTGACGAGATCAAGGCCGCGTTCGCCGTCTCCCATCGCACGGCGCAACGCATGGTTCAGGCGCTGGAAACCACCTTTCAGAACGTGACCTGGCAGGATGGCCCCGACCGCAAGAGGCGATGGCGCCTGACCGACCCGATGCTGGACAGGATGGAGCTGCGCAGTGAAAGCGCGCTGGAGGCGCTGGATATCGCCGCCCGCACCGCCCGCGAGGAAGGGCGGCTTCGCCACGCGCGGGCGCTCGATGACCTGCGGGACGGGATGATCGCCCGAATGCCGCCCGTTGACGCCGCGCGCAGCGAGGCCGATGCCGAAGCCGTGCTGATGGCGCTTGGCCAGGTTGCCCGGCCGGGGCCGAAGGTGACGGTCGCGCCCGAGGTTCTGGACGCGATCATCGAGGCGCTGCGCGGCCCCTTCCGGCTGCGCATGCGCTATCGCGGCCCCGACGCTCCGCCCAGGATCGTCGAGCCGCACGGGCTCTTGCGCGGCCATCGCAGCTATCTGGTGGCCCGGCAACCGGATCGCGGCGAGGACCTGCGCAATTTCCGCCTCGACCGGATCCACGAGGCCCGGGTGCTGGACGAAAGCTTCGCCTTCCAGCCCGGCTTCTCGATCGAGGATCATGCCGCCCGCGCCTTCGGCGTCTGGCAGGACCCCGCCCAATATGGCGAGGTGATCTGGCGTTTTGCCCCCGACGCTGCCGAACGTGCGGCGGAATTCCGGTTTCACCCGACCCAGAGCCTGGAGCCCCAGCCCGATGGCAGCCTGATCCTGCGCTTTCACGCGGCGGGCTGGCTCGAGATGGCCTGGCACCTCTACCAATGGGGCGACAAGGTGGAGGTGCTGGCGCCCGAGGGCCTGCGCAAGCTGGTCGAGGGCTATCAGAGGTCGGATTTCGACGCGCTCCCCTGACGTCTTGCCAACGAGGAAATTGCCATGAAAAATAATCTTGACCACGCCACGCTCAAAGACAAGCAACGTGCCATCCGCGCCGGGTTTCCCGAAACCATGGGGCTGCGCGTCCACCGCGCGATCAGCTGGATCGGCCGCGCCGAGGCTTGCGGCGACGATTTTGATGCGCGCTTCATCTTCCTGTGGATCGCCTTCAACGCGGCTTACGCCGACGAAACCGAGTTCCAGTCAGCCGCC
Organism: Paracoccaceae bacterium; assembly: GCA_027045905.1. Lineage (GTDB taxonomy): Bacteria > Pseudomonadota > Alphaproteobacteria > Rhodobacterales > Rhodobacteraceae > JAAEUB01. The sequence continues at coordinate 27,727 of JALTZY010000374.1, read as the reverse complement.
CTGCAAGGGGAACGCGCGGTCTTTTCCGGCTTCTTCGACAAGATCGCGCGGCTCGACGGTGAAACCCGCATCTATGGCGCGATCTGGGAGAGGTTCCACGGGCCGGTGCGCCTGCTGATGGAAAACCGCTATGTCTTTCACCCGTTCTGGCAGCATCACAACGGCATCCCCGGCCATGACGACTGGGAAGAGCGTTTCATCGCCTCGGCCCGCGCCTTTGCGAGCGCCTTCCAGAACGGCGATTGCGCCAGGGTGCTGAGCTTCGTCTTCGACCGGCTCTATGTGCTGCGCAACCAGCTGGTCCATGGCGGCGCGACCTGGAACAGCAGCGTGAATCGCGCCCAGGTCCGCGACGGCGCCGCGATCCTGGGCTTTCTCGTGCCGGTTTTCGTGGACATCATGATGGACAACCCGCAAGCCGATTGGGGCCGGCCGTTCTATCCGGTGGTCGAATAAGGCAAGGAAGCGTAAGGGGACGTGCTCAGCTATCGCCCGCATTCATCTCAACCCTCACAGCCCTCAGCAACCCCTGATCGATTTCCGGGTTATCCCAGGCGCCCGCGGCCACAGCCCACCGGTCAATCATCTCTCGCAGGCCTGGGTCATCGGCCATCAGGTGGAAGGTGTACAGCCGATTGACAATCTGGCGCATCAGCGCACGCATGACCTCGTCGTCAAAATGCGAGACCTCAGTCCACGGGATTTTTCGACCTTCGGCATCGATAACCATGACGTCCGAATGGTCCCCGGTCCTGGTGACAGGAATGATGCCGGCATGCAGATCCTCAAGTGCCGTATTGCGCACGCACAGCATGGCGAGGGTTTTGGCCAGCTTGGCCGCAATGCGTTTTTCATCGGCGTCTTTCATCTCGCGATCATAGCGCTGGATGGTTGGAAGGGATAGGTGAACCCGTTTCCCTTGTTTCCGGATTCAACCAAATACCTTCAGCTCGACCGCCGCCCCGGCGATCAGAGCCAGCAGCAAGCCAGTAGTGATCAGCCGTACGACAGCTTGAAAAATCGCATGGCACCATGCGCGAAAACGCAAGCAGGGAGCGCACGTCGCGGATGGCAATCGCGGCTTCCAGCCTGTCGAGGCCAACCACGGACAGGGCATAGCGCGCACCAAGATCACCTCGAACTCGTGCTCCGACATATGGATGAAGCCGCCCTCTGGCCGTTGCGGCACCATGACGTGCCTCCCTCACCCGACCTTGCAACCCCAAAATGTCGTCTTATCCGCCGCGAAATACCCATCCGCCACGCGGAAATACCCCTGCAGTTCGACGGTATCGCCCGCGCTTAGCGGCACCATGGTCTGCAACCAGAGCGCCGTGGCGAGCGACTTGTGGGCGCTGGAGACCTCGCCGAACGAGCCCCTGATTTCTGTGGTCCCGTTGAGCACCAGCCGCCCGCGCATCCGGGTCGAGGTGCTGGCATTGACCTTGTAGAGCAGGCTCGCGCCGAAGAGGTAGGTGCCGGCAACCGGCGCGGTAAAGAGATTGGTTGCGGGGTCGAACGCGCCTTGATCGTTGGCCTCGACCGCGTTGATGCCGATCTTCGTCCAGGTGGTGAGCGCAACGTAATTATCGTAGTTGGTATAGGCCTTGAAACGCGGGCTTTGCGGCTGGTCCACGATGCCCGTGGCGCGATCGACGGTGAGCGCGTCGAGCCAGGCGGTGCCGTCGGGGCTCACCTTCAGGGTCAGGTCGTCCGAGCCGAGGAGGCCCAGTTCAGCCCGCCCGGAAAACCCCGACTGCAGCAGGAAGGAAAGAACCCCGGCGGCGGTTTCCTTGTTGAGCGTGACGCGCAGATCGCCGCTGCCGCCTTCGGGTGCGGTGAGCGCGGTCCAGAGCGCCCCGTTCAGCTTGGCCGAAAACGGATTGGCGGCATCGGCGGTGGTGCCGAGACCCAGCCGGGTGAGGCCTTGCAGCGCGTCCGGCGTGACGCCGGTCCAGGACGTGCCGTCGAAAACCAGCAGAACCGCCTCGTCCTCGATCCAGACCCGCCATCCAGATTGCGGGGCCAGCCGCACCCACGCGCCACCGGAAAACAGCGCCACGTCGCTGTCCCAGCCGGCCCATGCGCCGGTGCCGCCGGCAGCGACGATGTAGCGGTCGCCCTCGACGGGGCTCGCGGGTGGCGCGGCCAGATCCCGGTCCTTCACGGAAAGCTGCACGAGGGCATCGAGCAGATCGAGCGCCGCGTTGTGGGTGACGTGCTTCTGCGCCTGCGCGGCGGCGATGTAGGGGAGCGCGAGGTTCGGGGTGGTCATGGGTGCCTCATGTGATGGTGACGGTGGTCTCGGCAGCGATGCCGCGACCAAGCGAGGGCGAGAGTTGGGCCACGCGGATGGTCAGCGTGGCGCCCGGCGCCAGCGCTGCGCCCCAGTCGGCGATCTGGTCGGCCGCGCTGTAGGTAACCGTGGCCATGTTCGCCGTCAGCGTGCGCTTCACGGCCGCGCCGTCGAGAATGTCAATCTCCCAGGCTTCGGGTTGATCGAGGAGCGGTACCTCGGTCGCCTCCCAGCTGTCGGCCGCCGGGTCGCGAGAGCGGCGGGTCCAGGAAAGGGTGATGTCGCCCGACGGCTCGGCCCTTGCCCCGAGATGCACGGGCGCGAAGGGCCGGAGTGAGGCGCCCGATGGCGCGAGCAACAGCGTCGTGTAACTCGGGTCCGACACGGGCCGTGTGGCGGGCCCCACCGCGAGGTTCCATGGCAGGCCGATCTCGCCGGCGGTGAACGGAAGCTCCGTGACGGCTGTGTCCAGCACCACCACCCGCGCCCCCGCCGGGGCCGGGTTGCCGATGGCGGTTTCGGTCCCGCGCTGGCCGCGCAGGAGCGTGGTCAGGCGATAGCGGCCGGGCGCGACCAGCGTCACGTCGCGGGCCTGCAGCACCTCCCAGCTTCCGGGCGCGCTCTCGACGGCAAAGGCGTTGGCGCCGCCAAAGAGCTGCAGATCGGTGACGCTCTCAAGCTGCCCCCAGGGGAGATCGATCTCGAGCACTGCGCCCCGATCCCACCGCCAGGCGGGTCCGGCGGGAAGGTCGGTGACCAGCGTGCCGATCCGCGCGCGCCAGGTGATCGTAGCGAAGCTCGCCCAGCCCGAGGTTTCGGGGGAGCGCAGAACGGCAACGATCCCGGGCCAGGGATCGGCATCGACGGCGATGAGCGGTCTCGGCGGCGTGTGGGCGCTGGTCAGTTGCGGCAGATCGAGGATAACTACCTGCGGCGCGCCGAGGGGCACGGAGCGGGCCACGGCAGCCGCGCGCTGCGCCCCGGGTGGCAGGTCGTAGACCTCACGGTCCTGCCGGGTGGCCTCGATGCGGCGAGAGAGCCCGTCAGAAATGCGGGTGAGACGGAACTCGGTTGTGGCGGGGTCCTCGAACAGCACCACGTCGCCCGGATCGAGCGCGAGGCGCGAGGGCGGAAGCACGAAGGTGGCCCTCTCGCGCCCCGTCCACGTCTCTATCAACGCCCGGCGGCAGCGTCGTTCGGCCTCCTCGGGCGCGACGGCGACGGGGAAGCTTTCGGCGGTCACGCGCACCGCGCCGGTGGTGACGCGCCGGGCCTCGACCAGTGCCGCGTCGTAATCCTCGTCGGCGCGTGCCACGCTCCAGCGCAGGACCTGGGGCAGCTCGGTTTCCTGGCCCCGGCTGCGCTCGATGTCCTCGCCGTTTCCGGCCACGAGATCGTCCGGGGTGATGGTGGCGACCGCTGCGCACCCGCGCATGATGAAGCGGATCACGCCTTCGCTCTCAACGGCATCGAAGCCGAAGTGGCGTGCCAGCATGGAGATCGTCGCGCGCGGGCTCTCGATGGCGGGGATCACGAGCCCCTCGGCCGCGCCCCAGAGCCCCGAGACGTCGATATGGGCGGCATCCATCCCGGCCGCGAGGCAGAGGTGGCGCACGAGCGCGGCGAGCGACACCGCGCCGAGCCGCCCGGTCAGCCAGTGCCCGAGTTGCCAGTTCGCGCCGTCCGACCACACGTCGGTGAGCGCCGGGAAGAACGGATGCGGGCGCGCGTCCCAGGTCCAGGCGATGCATTCCGAGGTATCGACCATCGGCAGGCCGGTGAGGTTCGACACCGGGTTATTCGCCGGATCGGCCCAGTAAAGGGTGGTCGCTTCCAAATAGGCCCGCTGGATCGCGTCGTCCCGCCAGCCCCGCGAGAAATACGGCGCCGCGCTTTCCGAGGACTTCGGGTCGTGGAAGACATTGGGCTGGTTCGTGCCCCGGTCGATGGCGGGGCAGCCGAACTCGGTGAAGCGGATGGGCTTCGATTGGGGCACCCAGCCGGTAGTGGACTGGCCGACCGGCAGGACCTCGAGGCCATACACCACGATATCCTCGCCCGTGGTCGCCGAGCGCGGCCCGATCCGGAAACCGGCCGAGCCGGAAATCCCCGCTGTCACCTCCAGCACGATCTTCCACAGCCCCGGCGAAACCTCGGTCTGGCTGGTGGCCTCGATCGTGTGGGCCCCACTGCTCGTGCTTTCCCAGCCGCCGATCTTGCCGAAGAAGGAAGCATGCTCGGCGCCGGTGCCGAGCGCAAAATAGAGCGCGAACTCCCCCGACGTGCCCGGCGCCACGAAGGCGGTGATCCGCAAACGGTCCCCGGCGGCAAGGGCCCGGTATCCGGGCGTGGCGCCGTGCCAGGTGGCACCATCGGAGGCAATGCGGGCGGGCGAGACGAAGGGCCCGAACGTGCCGGTCGTGGGCGCGATCGTCACGGTGGCGGGGTTCGGATCATAGCTCGTCACATTGGCGGCATTGGTAAAGAAGCCCGTCCGCACGCCGCCCGGGCGGTCATGATGCGGGGTCAACCACCAGCTCGCGAGATCCTTGAATCGGAAAGTCCACGGTTCATTGTAGAAGCCATCCGTGATCGGCGTCCGGTTCTGCGCGTCCCGGTCCGTAGCACTCGAATAGAACCAGTCGAACCCTTCTCCGCCCGCGATATTGGCCTGCAGGTAGGCGCGGTCATACACCGCCGGCGCGCCCGCCACCGCGTCCAGATGCTCGAAGCCGTCGCGCCAGTCCGACAGCGGCACGTAATTGTCGATGCCGACGAAGTCGATCTCCGGATCAGCCCAGAGCTTGTCGAGATTGAAGAACACGTCGCCCGAGCCGTCACCCGGCTGATGGCCGAAATATTCCGACCAGTCGGCCGCGTAGCTGATCTTGGTGCTCGGGCCGAGGATCGCGCGCGCATCCGCCGCCAGGCTCTTGATCTGCGCGACTGCCGGATAGCTCGTCGCGCTGTCGCGGATCGTGGTGAGCCCGCGCAGTTCCGAGCCGATCAGGAAGGCATCGACCCCTCCGGCCGCCGCGCAGAGATGGGCATAATGCAGGATCATCCGCCGCCAGCCCCAGTCGGTGCCGCCGGTCCAGGAAACGGTCTCGCCCGAGACGGCGAAGTCGGAGATATGCGCATTGCCGAAGAACGCCGCGACCTGGCTGGCCGCTGCTGCCGTCTTGTCGACCGTGCCGGCAAAGCCCGCCGCCGGTGAACAGGTGATGCGCCCGCGCCATGGCAGCGCCGGTTGGCCAAGGGTTGCTGCGTTGTCGGAATACGGGTTCGGCAGCGTGTTCCCCGCCGGAACGTCCATCAGCAGGAAGGGATAGAAGGTCACGCGATAGCCGCGCGCCTTCAGCGCCTTGATGGCCTGGACCACGGCCGCGTCGCTCGGCGTGCCGCCATAGACGGGCCGGCCCTCGGCATCGGTCGAGACCAGATGCGCCGCGGCGCGGTCCACCCCGTTCACCTGCCAGACCTGCGGGGTGGTGGTCTTGGTGGCGGTCTCGACGCCCGGCCGAACGGTGCAATTGCCCGCGCGCAGGTCGTTGCCGAACCACGAGACCACGAGGCTCACGCTCTCCACCCCCGGCGCCAGCGCTTCGAGCCGGTCGAGGGAGATGAGGAAGTCCGCCCTGTCGGTCTCGGCATGGACATTCTCCGGCGTGGTCTTCGCGCCCTCGGTCCGCATCACCGGCTCGGTGGCATAGACGAACTCGCCCGCGCCGGGGATCATCGTGACGGCGCGGATCGCGCCCTCGGCGGTGTCCGCGTCGGCGAGCGGCCGGAAGACCTCGAAGGACAGCTGCGGGATACGGTTGCCGAAGGGCGTGAGATCGAGTTCCTCGAACACCGCGTAAGCCGTTCCGCGATAGGCGGGCGCGCCCTCGGCGCCCATCTTCGCGGCGATGAACGGGTCCGCCGCCTGCGCCCCGTCGCCCGGATACCAGCGCCAGGTGACGGTGGAGGTGTCCAGAAGCTCGCCATCGGCCCAGATGCGGCCGATGCCGGTGATCGGGCCTTCGCACAGCGCGACCGCAAAGGAGGCGGTGTAGCTGTATTCCGTTGTGGTAACGCTCGGCCCGCCGCCCTTGCCGCCGCCCCGCGTGGTGGTGCTCACATGCTCGGTGAAGTCGGTCGCCCAGATGATGTTGCCGCCAAGGCGCATGCGCCCGAAGACGCGCGGGATCGTGGTGCCCTCGGTGGCGGAAGTGACGCGCAGGCTGTCGAGCCGCGCGCCCTCATAGCGCTGGTCCGGCTGTAGCGAGCCCACGATCCAGCTGTCGACGACCGACCCGGCCATGGTCCCGATCGCCCCGCCGATGGTGGCGGCGGAAATGCCGAGGATGCCGCCGCCGATCGAGGCGCCGATGGCCTGACCGGCAAGGCCGAGCACGAGGGTCGCCATCAGCGCCTCCGGGGTTGCGGATAGAGAAAGGCGAAGGCGAGGCGCCGTCCCCAGGACCGTGTGAAGGGTTCCTCGATGACGCCCAGTCGTTCGCGGGCATGGATGAGGGTATCGTTGTCGGAAAGGATGCCGACATGCTTGGCGATGGCGCGCTCGCGCATGCGGAACATCAGGAGCGCGCCGGGTGGCGGATCAGCCGTCCCCACCTCGATCATGCAGCCGCGGGCACCCTCCGCCAGCACCTCCACGGGGCCGGTCTCGCCCCAATCGCGGCTGTAGGGAGGAATCGGGAAGGGTTCCGGCCCCACCACTTCACGCCAGATGCCGCGCGCGAGCCCGAGGCAGTCGCAGCCGACGCCCTTGACACTCTGTTGGTCGTGATAGGGCGTCCCGAGCCAGGACCGCGCAGCCGCGATCACCCTGGTCCGCGCGACCGGGCGGCGGATGAAGCCCCTGCTCAAAGGACACCCCCGTCGTTCGCCTTCCCCTGGCTCGCGTAGCGCAGCACCGTGTCGTTGCCGGGGATATGCGGGAAGCCCCGGAAGTTGGCCGTGTTGGCGAAGCGGTCGCGACAGGTGGAAAAGGCCTTGTCGCAACCGGCGCGGATGGTGAAGGCGTCGTTCGCGGCGATGGGGCTGCCGGGCGGCTCCAGCAGCGTGATGATTGCCTCGCCGGTGGTGGCGACCTCGTCGCGCTCCACTTCCACGCGGTGCCCGGCATTGGCGCCGGTATCCCAAGTCAGCGTGCCGAAGGTGAAGAGCCCGGCGGCGAAGCCCGAGAGCCCCACCGCCGAAAAGGCGCGGTCGCGCAGGAGAACCGCGACGGTGCCTGTGCCCTTCCACGCCGGGTCCTCGAGGTCGATCCCGCAACGCCCGTCACCCAGCACCGCGTCACATCCGGCTTGGAAACTCCGCCCCACCGGCTGATCGAGCACATGGGCCAGCGAGCGCATCTCGGCAGTGAAGGCAACCCGCCCGCGCCGGATCTCGCCAATGGCGCCCCGGCGCATCAGCACCCGCTGGCTGGTATCCGCCCAGTTCACCCGCCAGACCTCGACCGCCGCCCCATCCCAGAGCCCGGCGGCAATGTCGGCTTCAGTGATGACACCCGAGCGCAGCACCCCTTCGGCATCCTGCGCGTCCACCGCCAAATCGCCCGAAGCGCGCAGTTCCGAGGCCGCAAATCCGCTTTCGGGCTCGAAGCTCGTCTCGTCGAAGCTGAGTGTCCGATCATGGTCGGTGAAGCCGAACACCTGCCCGTCGGCGCGCGTGATCCGCCAGCACCAGGCGAGTGTCGTCGTGCCCTCGTCGAGATGGGCTTGCAGGGTTGGCGAGAGGGATTTCATCGGCAGGTTCCCGTCATGCGGTCATCGAGATCGGCGATCCAGCGCGCCCATGCCGGCGGAACGGTCGCGACAGTCGCCGCAGGTGGCCGTGCCAATCGGGCTTCGGCGTAGGAGTTGCAGCCCGAGTCACCAGGCACCATCGTTGCGGCGCAGCCGCTGAGCAGGATCGCCAGCATCGCGGCCATCGCGAACCGCATCGCGCCCGCGCTGGACGCGTTCGATCGTGTCTTCCAATGCATCGCGTTCTGCCTCCCGTTTGCCTGCGCGTTTGCCTTCCACCCGCCCCCAGATGCGGCGGAGGACAACGCCCCCGACAGCGCCCAGAACGGCCACCAGCCAGATCAGGAATTCAGCCATCGTCCCGCTCCCCGCGCCCGGCGGCCACACAGAGGGCGACAATGAAAACGCCGATACAGCCACCCAGTATGAGCCCCGCCAGGAATTCAGGCATCGCCCCGGAACCCGCGCTCGATGCGATCGCGCAGGCCGATAAGGCCAAGGCCTAAGAACATGAGCCCCGCGGGCGAGGCGTCGCCGCTGCCTGCGAGCAGCGCGACGAGGCGGGAAAGTTCGCCAACTGGACCAGTGGCGGGCAGCGCGACGGAGGCGATGCCGGTCAGCATGGCGAGCAGCCCCGCCCACCAGGTGAGAGAGTTGGGTCGGATGTAGCGCATGGGGATCAGCTCCTCCGGATCAGGGTGGAAAGGAAAGTGACCAATCGGGCGAACCAGCCGGTCGGGACATCGGGGATGATGGGCATGGCAGGATCAGCGGGGCGCAGAAGTGCCAGAGCTTGCGTCTCGGTGAGACGTCGGACGGGCCGCGAGAAGTCGACGCGACCCGCATGGTCCACGGACCACACAGGGATCGTGCCTCTGGGATAGCGGCCGTGGCGGAACAGGTCCCGCTCGGCCTCCCGGCGCGGGATGATCGAGGCGGGCTTGCGCCAGTTCAGGAATGCTTCGGCGGCGGCGACGCGATTGCCGGCATTGAGATGCCGAGTCAGCGCCGCACGGGCAATGCCGCCGGTATTGTAGTGGAACGAGACCAGCGCATCGAATTCGTGCGGCACAAGCGGCACCGTGACCGACGCCTGGACAGCGGCCTCGTAGCGGGCCAGATCGGTGCAAAACACCCGAAACGCCTCGCGTATTGCCGCGTCGATATCGGCGGGCATCCCGCGGGGCATCTCTGCCGGATCGGGCGGCCCTGCGGCGGCGGTGTGGCCGATGCCGAAGGTCCAGGTGCCGGTGGAATCGCGGTAGGGGCCGGGCACGATACCCTCGTGCCGGGCAAGGGCCATGAGGCCCCGGTCTGTCATCTGCATTGAACTATCCGAGGAACGAGAGAAACAGGATCAGCGCGGCGATGGCGAGGCCGACGCGCAGGCGGTGAGCAAAGGCATCGCGGGGATCATCGGTGGCGCGCCGCAGGCCGCGCAGGACACGGACGAGCTCAGTCATCACCGCCCTCCCGCGCTGCGCGCAGCCGCGCCAGCACCAGTTCGATCACCGCCGGGCCGAAGACCCCGACCAGGTAGGCCGCCGAGCCCGCCGCTCCGCCAGCCGGAATGGCCTGTGGCGGCAGGCCCAGCCAGCTGGTGATGACGGCCATCGACAGGCTGCCCATCCCGGCGGCGATCAGCCCGCCGAGCAGGATGTGGCGCAGCGCATCGCGCAGGCGCATCTTGGTGGTCAGCGCGTTTGTGGCCCCGCCGAGCGCGCCCCAGGCGGCGAGGATCACCGCCGTCGAGGCCGCAAGATCGCGCAAGACGCCCGCGACGAAGCCGGAATTGTCGTTCATCGCCGGACCTCCAGGAGCGGGATGGAGGTGATGGAGCCAAGGCGCTCGACATCCAGGGTCATGTCGAGCGTGTCGGTGTCGAAGCGGACGGGGACGTCGAATTCGAAGCCGGCGGTGACGGTAGCCCCGGAAGTTGGGGCGGTTGTGAAGCTGACGATGCCGGTGGTGGTGTCGACCGACCAGCCCGAAGTCTGTCCAACGCCGTCGATCGCGATGCGCACGGTCCCGCCGACGGGTTTCGTGATCGTGCGGGTCCAGCTTTGCGAGCCGGACATGTATGCCTTCACCAGTTGGAAGTCGGTGGTGGCACCGTCCCCTGTGCCGATGGCCTGATCGGTTGCCGCAGGCGTCCCGGACGGCAGGCAGGACTTCCAGTCGGCCCAATCCTTGAAGCGGAAGCCGTAGAGCCGACCGTTGCGGGCTTCGAAGAACGCGACCACAGCCGCCAGATCGTCCGCGCGGCGTATGCCGTAGGCGACGTCGTAGCGCCGGCGCGAGTTCGCCCAGCTGGCATTGCGCTCCTCGTCGCCCGAGGCGAGCTCGACGATCTGCGTGCGCCTTTCCGGCCCGCCCCGCGCGCCGCGGCTGATGTCGTCCGGAAACCGCACCTCGTGGAATGCCATAGCTCAGAGCCCCCTGCGTCCGAGCGACACGGCGCGGGCAATATCAGCCGCGACTTGCGTGCGCGACTGCCGGAAGCTTTCCGCGTCGCGGGTGTTGATGTTGATGGTGACGCCGCCGCCCGCGCCGTAGGTCTGTGCCTCGCGGCGCGACAGCACCCGTTCACCCCGCTGCAGGATCGCAGGCACCTCGTCCGGTCGCAGACCCGCCCAGGTGGGAGCGCCCACAGCGCCGCCCGAATGCATGCGCGGTGCTCCGGCAAAGGCCGCAGCGGGAACCATTCGGGTGAGCGCCGCGCCTCCGGCAATGCCACCGGAATGCAGCACCGGCGCGAAAATGCCCCCCAAAGAGCCCAACCCGCCGGACAGGGCGTTTGCCAGCGGCCCGAGTATGAAACGGCGCGCCGAAAGCTTCGCCATGTCGGCCAGCATCGAAGTCACCAACGACCGGAAGTCCAGCTTGCCCGTGCGCACGAACTCGCCGATCACCTGCTCCGCGCTCTGGAAAGCACCGACCAGGCTGTCGCCCAGCCCCTTGCCGAGGTCCATTGCTTTTGCCGCGTAGTCCTTGAGCGAACTCGCCGCCGTCTCCCAGGCCGACTTCGCCACCTCGGCCGCCCGCGCAGCCGCGCCGCCAGCGTTCGCGACACTCGCCGCCACGCGCGAAGCGGCATCGCTGCTGCGGTCCAGCGCGTCCGCACCATCCTCGCCCGCCCCCTTCATCGCCTGGCGCAGGGCGGCCATGGACTTGAGCGGCCGGGTGATGTTGCCAGCCAGGATATCCGCCTGATCACCCAGGTTGCCGGCATAGAAGCGGAACTCGTCCGCCGTCTTGCGCAACTGGTCCACGGCCTGGCCGGCGAAGGCGGCGTCGAGCCCGATCCCCATGGCGACGTCCTTCATTCCGGGCACCTTGAAGAGTCCGCTGGAGATCACCTTGAGGAACCGCGCCCACTTGTCCTGCATCGCGGCGAGCGCATCGAACCAGGCGGCCTTGAGGCGATTGCCGACCGCGCGCATGCGCAGAACGATGCTCCAGGCGCCGTCGCTGATCCGCGCCCAGACCTCGGCGGCCACATCCTTGAGAAGCCCGAGCGCCTTGCCGAACCCTCCGGCGCCTTTCACGAGACGCCCGAACCAGTAGATCAGTTCGCCCGCCCCGACGATCAACGCCCCGATACCGGTGCGGATGATGGCGGCACGCAGAACCTTCATCGACAGCGCCAGCTTGCCGACGCCCAGCGCCGCGGCAGTCAGCGAGGCGACAAGGCGCACGCCCAGGACACCGGCGAATGTCGCGGCGATGGTGGTGAGTTCTCCGATATGCTCGAACAGCCCCCTGATGGCCCGCCCGAGCGGACCGGTCGTCTTGCCAACGGCGGCAAAGGCATCCGCCATCGCTTCCAGCGCCGGGGCCGCCGCCACGGCCAGCTGGTTGGCGATCCCGCGCCACAGCAGACCCATGCGCGAGAGCGCATCGTTGGTGCGCTGGATCTGCGCCGCGTCCTGCTCCGACACCGCCGCCCCGAAATCCGTCACGTCCTGCGTCGCCTGACGCAATGTTGCGCTGTCGATGCGCGAGAAGATCAGGCCTGCGCGGGCGCCGAAGATCTGCGAAGCAACCGCCACACGTTGAGCCGCCGGGATGTATTGCTGGATGGCGTCCTGAATGGCTGTCAGCTTCTGATCCATCGGCAGCTTGGAAAGATCGGTGGCGGACAGGTGCAGCTGCTGCAGCGCCTTCACCGCCGGCCCCGTGCCCTGCGCAGCCTGGCTCAGGCTCTTGGTCATCATGATGGTGGCCTGCTCGACCTCACCCTGCGAGACGCCGGCCAGTTCTGCCGCACGCGCCAGCACCTGCAGGCTGGCGGTCGTGGTACCGAGGCTGGCGGCAAGTTTGGCCTGCTCGTCAATCACCTGCAGGCCGGAGCGAACCATGGCGATACCGGCGCTGACCGCAGCAGCCGCCATGATGCCGACGGCGATCTTCGCGCGCCGGGCGAACTTCGCCAGTTTGGCGTTGGCAATCTCCATCTCGCGCGAGGCCTTGCCGAAGCCGCGCTTGCCAGCCACGCCGATGCCTTCAAGCTCGGCGCGCACCTGCTTGCCGCCGACCGCCGCAAGGCGGACGGACACGCGTTTTTCTGCCATGTCGTGTTAACCCGATGTTGCAGCACCGCACGGTGCGGTTGTTCTCTTGCAAAATGTATCACGATATGATACATGCTCATCCATGATCATCAGCGTGAAGGGAAAGCTGGCCGCGAACGCCATGCGCGGCAAATACGGCAAGGGCTTTCCCGCCACGCTGGTGAAGCGGACGCGCGCCATGCTGTCAGCGCTGGATGCAGCCGTCGTTCTCGAGGATCTGCGGTTTCCCCCGGGCAACCATCTCGAGGAACTGAAGGGTGATCGCGCCGGGCAGCATTCGGTCAGGATCAATGACCAATGGCGCATCTGCTTTCGCTGGACCGACGAAGGCCCGGCCGATGTCGAGATCGTGGACTATCATTGAGGGCCCACGGGAAAGGAAACGAGATGACCATGTTGCAAGACCCGTCGCACCCGGGTGAAGTGCTCAAGGAACTGTATCTCACGCCGCTCGGCATGAGCGCGATAGCGCTGGCCCGGGAGTTGCACGTGCCGCGCACCCGGATCGAGCGGCTGGTCAAGGGCGACACCGGAGTGTCCGCCGACACCGCCATGCGGCTGGCGAAGTTTTTTGGAACCTCACCGGAATACTGGCTGAACCTGCAGCGCGCCTGGGATCTCGCGCGGGCGCGCGAACAGGTGGATGTCTCAGACATCACCCCGCTCAAGGTCGCCTGAGGCGATCTGTTCGTTCAGCCTTGCTACCATCACCGCTTCGAGCGAGGGCAGCAGTTCAGCCGCCACAACACAGGATATGCCCAGCGCCCGCGCCAATGCCAGCGCCGCGCCCATGTCCCAGCCGATGATCCCGCCCGAGGGGGCCACGCGCATCTGCCCGCCGAGGCGACCGACCAGATCCCAGACCTGTATGCCCTCGAGCGTCTGTGGCGCATTCAGGACCTGCGGGCAGTCCGGGCAGATGCCCTGGCAGGCGTTGCAGTATCCGTCGCCCCCGCCGAAGACCCATTCGGCAAGGGCGATGAGGCGTTTTTTTCCTGTTCCAGAATGAGGCCCTTGGCGACGTAGCCGGTCTGGAACATCTCGAAGAGCGGCCAGAGGTCCAGAAGTGCGTCGATGGCCTCGGGGCTGACGGGGATGGGGTTGCCTGTCGCATCGCCAACACCCTCCCAGTCGAGGATTGCGACCCGGGCCAGCGCCTTCGCAAAACCCAGCGCGCTTTCCTCGTCGCCGGCCTCCTGGGACAAGGCCTGCACCGCCGGGTCGCCCCGCGCCGCCACCATCAGCGCGGTGGTCAGGGGCCGCAGCTGCACCCGTACGCCGGGCGCCAGTTCGTGCCAGCGCGGTTCATTGGAAAGATCAAGTTTCAGCATGTTCAATAACTCGCCACCTGGTTCTTCAGAACGACCGTGCACATCTGCCCGGCCACGGGGTCATGGGCCGCCTGCCAGTCGAAGCTGGCCTGGATGCCCTGCGGGCCCTGGATCTCGACGCGCGGTCGCGGCAGGTAGACGGCATGGGCGGTGATCGTCAGGCTCACATTGGCCGAGATCACCCAGGAGAACTCGAGGCTGGCCGATGAACCGTTCAGCGCCTGATCCATCAGCGTGGTATCGGCAAACCGCACGTCGATCTTGCCGGTGAGCGCGGCAATGGAGGGATCGGCCCCGTCGATGCGCCCGTCGTTGCGGATGGTCTCGATGCGCTCGACATTGTTGGCGTAAGTGAGGTCCGCCGAGACGATGTTGCCCAGCGCGGTGCCGCCCCGCTTGATCGCCCCGTTGAAGTGACCGAACCGTTGCAGCGCATACGCCGTCGGCGTGCCGGCCGCCGTGGCGGTTGCGACGTTCTCGCCCTGGGCAATCAGCTTGACGTCGGCCGTGAGCAGCCCCGCGCGCTGCATCTGCAGGCTCAGCTGATCGAGCACACAGCCGGTATACATGGCAAAGCGCGGGATCTCCGGCATCGCCACCTCGATCGCCATGCTCGGCAGGTTCCATGACCCGGACTTGAAGGTGTGGGTCTTGTTGGTGGTCCCCGTGGTGGTCGGGTTACCAAAAGCTGCCTTCAGCCAGAAGCCGAAGGCCTCGGCGTCGAGCGGAACGGTGATGTCGCCATCGGCGGTCACCGCATCCTTGATCGGGGCCAGCGGGTCGCGGCCGTAGCCGAGCAGTTCGGAGGCCAGAAGCGGTTGCTCGGCCCCAAGTGAAGCGCTGGCAAAGGGCATCTGCATGAAGCCCGAGGCCGGTGCGGTGCCGTAAGTCGTCTCGAACGCGGCCGCCAGCTGCGACCGCGCCCCTTGGGCGCGGGGCATGGATCAGTCCTTTCGGTTTGTCTTGGATCAGGAAAGAGGATCTGCAGTCGAGTAATGAAGCACTACCGGCACGACCGCCGCCTTCAGCGCCTGTCCGCCCTCGACGGGCAGATCCACGAGGCGCGGCGCTTCGGCCTCCACCCAGTCGCAGAGGCCACCCAGCGTTCGGTCGGCGGCAAGGGCTGTGCCGATGGCTGAGGTCAGCACATCAAACGCCGCATCCCGGTCGGCGGGCGTCTTGCCTTGCACCACCACCTCGAGTTCCGCCCGGTGTTCATAGTGGTAGCGCAGCGGCGACAGCGTCACCTCCGGCGCCCCCGGTTCGCCATCGCGCAGGATCAGCAGGCCGCCCCCCGGCACGCGCTCTGGCAGCACCTCGCCGCGCAGGACGGTAGCGGGAACGGTTTGCAAGGCCGCAAGCAGAGCCTGCAGGATGGTTTCGCGGGGGGTCGGCATCGAAGCCTCGAATGGTTGAGAGGGGCGTTCAGTCACCCCGGCGCAGCAGCTCTGTGAGCCGCGTAGCCAGGTCGCGCCGCCCGTGCAGGAAATCGACAATGATCACGCGGTCGGGCTCATCCACGAACACGATCAGATGCTCGCCGCAGCGGGTGAAGCGCAGTTCCTCGGGCAGGCGCGGGTCGATCACCTTGCCGCAGCTCTGCCATGGCGCCTCGCCCCGCGCGATCGCCTCGCAGCGGTCGATCAGGTCGGCTTCATAGGCCTCGGCCTGCCGGGGGCCGAATGTCGTGAACGTCCAGAGCGCGATATCGATAAGCGTTGCTTCGGCGGCCCGCGTCAGCCGCCATGGCTTGCCGCTCACCGACCGGACCGCGCGGCGCAGAAAGCCCGCCGGATGGCGTCCTCACCCGAGCCCTCGGCAAGATCGCCGCGTCGCGCCTGGTCGAGGCCGGCCTCTAGCCGCGCGCGCAATGCATCGAGTTGCGCTTCTTCGCTTTCCAGAAGCCGCAGCCCCGCGCGCAGGGCCTCGCTGGCGTTCTGATAGCGCCCCGAGGCAACAAGGCGATCGACCAGCGCAGACTGGCTTTCGGTAAGGACGACGTTTCTCGTGGCCATGGCGTATTCTCCTTCATTGGCAATATATGCCAATCTGGGGAGGCTGTCGACCATGGGCTTCAGAGGCGGGTTTCAAGCCAGTTCGACACGATCAGCCCCGGCACGCTGTCGATCGCCCGCGCGGCGTCGCGATCCAGATCAAGCCGCTTGCGCAGCCTCACCTGCGGGACCAGCAGGAAGATTGGCACGGTGGCGCGGCCGCGGCCGGTCTTGGAGCGCGACGCGACCCCAAGCCCGCGCGTATTGAGCCGCCCGTCGGCGACGAGCAGGCTGGGCCCACGCCGGCGATAGACGAAGCGCAACCGCATTCCGCGGCGCTTCTCCCACTCGCCCGGCGTCAAGCGCGCGCCACCGCGTCCCCTGCCGGCGGCGGGGAGCGGGATCGCCAGCCAGAAACCCGCCTTCGAGTGGATCAGCACGCCGCGATCATGCGCACCGACGATCTCGGGGGCGTTCGACCACACGAACGCCGCCGCATCGAGGCTGTCGGTGTGCTGCGGATAGGTGCGGTTGCGGATGGTGCGCGGCAGGCGGTGTCCGAGACCGGCTTGTGCGATCTGCCGACGCCAGGCCTGTTTCAGGTCCCCTCCGGCCTCGGCCATCGCCGCCTTGACTGCGCGCTCGCCGGCCCTGATCTCTTCCTGCAGCATGGAGACGAGATCGGGGTCGAAGTCCAGCTTCAGCTTCACGCCGGCACCAGTTCGAGGGTCCAGAGCAGCCGATCCCGATCGCGTTTCGGCTCGCCCTGGATGGTGAAGTTGTCCGCGCCAATGCTGATCCCATCCCCCGGCTTGGGGTCCGGCATCTCGGACACCCTCACATCGACCAGCGTGGTGTCCGACAGGATTTGCGCCGACCCGAAGCTGGTGACCTCATCCGGCGCCTTGCGGATCACGCGGATGGGCACCGGCGCCCCACCGGCCGGATACCAGGTCGCGTCGAGGCCGAGGTTCACGTCGGCAAACAGCGCATCCAGTGCCACGGCAAAGGCATTCATCAGACGCGCCGTGCCGAGCGCAGCACCTGCGGGCGGGTGCAGATCGGCAGCGGGTTGCTCTCGATCTCGAGGCGCACCCATTCGTCGCGATCCCGGTCGGGGATCGAGCGGGCATAGAGGGGAAGCCCAAGGGTGTTGACGGTCTCGAAGGTATCGGCCGGGGCGTAGTAGATCTCGAACAGGCCCTCGACGCCTTCGGGATAGAAGAAGGCCTTGTCGGGTGGAACGCCGAAGGCGGCATTGCCCCGGTAGCGGCGGAAGGTGATGCCGCCGAAGCTGACCTCGTCGGCCACCCGCGCGCGCAGATCGGCGGCCGCGGCGGTGTTGAGGAAGGTCTCGCGCACCTCCTTGTGGGCCACGAGGTCGGCGAAGAAGGCCGAGCCGCATTCGGCCCTGAGCTGCACCGCGCCGGTGGACAGCCCGCCGAGATCGCCCTCGACGCTTTCGATCAGCGCCTGGCATTTCTTGCGCAGCGCGCCGGAGGCCGGGCTGGTGTTGGCCAGATCGAAGTTCACTTCGGTGGCCGGGGTGATCGCGAACTCGGTGAAGTAATCGATGACGACCGCCCCATCCTTGGGATCGAGCACCTTGCCCTGGATGCCGTTCAGGAGGTGATACTCGAAGGTGGCCTCAGCGTCGTTGCGCAGGCGCTTGAGGCGGCGGGCCACCTCCTGCTGGACCTGCTGGGTCTCGCTCTCGGTGCCAAAGGCCCGGATGCCCTGGATTTCCGAGGCCCAGAGCACGTCCTGCTTCTTGAATTGGCGGCAGACAAAGGCGCGCACGTCGCGCCGTTCCGGAATCTGCTGTTCGTAAGCCGAGCCGCGTTCGGAGAACGGGATCAGCGAGAGCGTGCCGTCGCGGGATTCGATGACGACAGTGCGCGAGCGCACGCCGCGATCGGCAAACAGGCCGGAGCCGGTGAGGGTGGCCGGCTTGTAGGGGATGTTTTCCAGCGCGCGGGTGAGCTCGATCACCGAGAAGGCATCGGTGTCGAAGATGTCCATGGTGGGCATCGCGTGTTCCTTTCAGTGTTGGGGGCGTCAGCGCACCAGGATGCCGGCCGCAGAAAGCGCCGCGTGCGCCGCATCGATCTCGGGTTGCGTCAGCGTGCCGGTAATGACCAGATCGTTGCCATTGACGATGGCGGGCCCGCGCAGGAGCACCACCGCGCTCACGTCGGCAGCCGTGGCATCGGCCTTGGCCCAGAGCACGGCGACGGCGGTCTCGGTGCCGTCAAGCGCGGCCGGATCATGGGCGGCGTATTTGCCGGTGGCGGTGATCTTGCCCAGCACGGTGCCGGGCTCGAGCACCGGGTTGGCGGTGCCTGTGGCAATGGTGACGACCTCGCGGGTGTAGTCGCGGAAGGCTTCCCAGACGAGGAAGCCGCCGGGGTGAGTGGTCTCGGAAAGAACGGTCATGTGTTATCCCTTGCGCTTGAAGGTGCGGTTGATGATGTCGGCCCAGGGGCGGGCCGAGGGGCCCGGGCCGGGCTGCGGATGATGGGCGGTGATCTCGGGATCGGCCTCGGCGCGGGCGGTCAGCAGCGCCGCGCGGACCTCTTCGAGGCTCGCCTCGCGTTCGAGGAACCCGGCGGCCATCTGCGGCTGCCCGGCAAGGCGGCAGAGATCGACCACCGCACGGGCGTAGGTCATGGCCTCGGTACGGGCGGTGGAGGAATCGGGTGCCGCGGATGGATCGGTCACCAGAGGCGTGGCGCTTTCCACGGGCGGTACCGGCACGGCGGGCCGCACCACCTCGCTGTTCTCCGATGTCGGGGGGCTGGGGTCACCACCCGCCGTGCCCGCGGCCCTCACCTCTCCATTCTTCGCATCTCCATTCTTCGCCAACGCCTCGACCACCTCGGGCGGCGCATTGCGGAAGCGCGTGACATCGAAGCTGGCGGCGATCTTCACGGGCTCCGCGAGACGGTCGGCAAACCCCACTTCCACCGCCTCGGTCGCTGTGAACCAGGCCTCGGCGGCCATCAGTTGGGCCACCTCTTCCTCCGGCTTGCCGGACTTGGCGGCATAACCTTTGATCAGCGCACTCGCGATCTTGTCGAGGGCCTCGGCCATGGCCCGCATGTCGGTGGCCGTGCCCATCACCAGCCCCGACGGGTCATGGATCATCAGGAAGGCGTTTTCCGGCATCACCACCTCATCGCCCGCCATGGCGATGTAGGAAGCGGCCGAGGCGGCGATGCCGTCGATGCTCACGGTGACGGTGCCCGCGTGACGCTTCAGCGCATTGTAGATGGCCACCGCATCGAACACCGAGCCGCCGGGGCTGTTGAGCCGCAAGGTGAGCGCCGCGTCACCCGGCAGTTGCCCAAGCTCATTGATGAAGTCCTTGGCGGAGACGCCATAAGCACCGATCTCGTCATGGATTGAAAGCTCCGCGCCCTCGGCGGTGGCGCGGATCGTGTACCAGTTGGTCATGGATCAGGGTCCCTTGTTGGGGGTCTCGGGTTTGGTCTCTTGCGGGGGCGTCGCTCGTGCGTCCCGCCTCTCGCTTGGCCCACGGGTGTAGCTCAGCGCCAGTTCAGCGGCGCGGGCCGCGTCGGCGGCGTTCTCGCGATCAATTTCCTCGATGTCGTAGCCGGTGGCCTCGACGGCCTTCCTGCGCGACATGAGCCCCGCCTCGATCGCCAGAAGCTGCGCCTGGATGTCCTTCAGGGGATCCACCCAGTCCCAGCGCGGCGGGATCCAGTGCACGGCCCGGGCCGCACCCATGTCGGGCAGCTCCAGCGCGCCCGCCAGCACCGCCGTCTCCAGCCAGCGCTCCCAGACGGGCCGGCAGAGCTGGTGGGCGATCACCCCGTGCTGCAGCTGGCTGAAGCGGCGACGGAACTCGACCAGTTCGGCGCGCAAGCTGGAGTAGTTGGCCTGCCGCACATCCCCCGTCACCAGGTGATAGGGCAGGCCCAGCGAGGCCGAGATCGCCAGCAGCGTACGATACTGGAAGGCCTCGTAGCCGCCGCCGACATCGGCAGGCGAGGAGAAGGTCACGTCTTCGCCCGGCAGCAGCACCTGCAGGGTGCCGGGCTCGAGGCTGGCGATCCCGGTGCCATCCTCCCCATCTTCGACCGCGCCCATCAGCTGTTCCTCGGGCGCGGCCTTGGTGATGAAGCCCGCGAACATCGCCGCGGTCTTCTTGCGATCGAGCTCCGCATCGTCGTACTGGTCGAGCAGAAACAGCCGCACCATGGCCGGGGCCACATGTGGCAGGCCGCGGATCTGGCCCGCGTCCAGCGGCCGGTAGATGTGCAGCACGTCGGCGGCCGGAACCCGCACCGTTTCGGGCAGAACGTCTCCCCTGTCGGTGCTGTCCCCCGGATGGCGCCTGCGAAAGTGGTAGGCCACGCGCCGGCCGATCCTGTCGAACTCGATGCCGCAGCGGATCACGTTGCCGTTCGGCACGGTCTCGGTCTTGTCGAAGGGCAGCATCTCGGACTGCAGCAGCTGGCATTGCAGCGGCACGCGTAGCCCGTCTTCCGGGCGGCGGGGGCGCAGGCGCACGAAGCACTCCCCGGCCACGAACATCTCGCGCGCCACCATCGCCTGCAGCCCGTAGAAGTCGGTCAGCCCGTCGGCATCGGCCTCGTCGGTCCAGGCGAGCCACAGGCGCTGGACACGGTCCCGAAGTTCGCCGTCTTCCAGCAGCGACGAGGGTTTGATCCCGTCCCCCACCAGATTGGCGGCGAAGGCCTCGCAGGCATTGGCCGCATAGCCGTTGGTGACCACCAGTTCGCGCGAGCGCGCCAGCAGACGCGGGCCGCCCGAGGCGACCAGCGCATTGATGTTCTCGAGCGGCGGCTGCCACCCGCGCAGCCGGCGTCTTGCCATGGCGCCCTCGAGGCGGGCACGCACGGTTGAAGGGCCGCCGGTGGGTTGGCGGCGAAGCATGTCAAACAGGCCCATCACAATCCCTTGTCCGTGGTCACCCGCAGATGCCGCACGATCCGCCGCCGCTCGGCCGCGGCGATCTCGCGCTCCAGCGCCTCGATGGCCCGGTCGATCTCCGCAAGGCTGCGGTATTCCACCGTTTTGCCCTCGTAGCTCACCCGCGCCACGCCCGAGGCGCGCGACGCCAGGAGTGCCTCGCGCCGGGTTTGCAGATCTGAAAGAGTTGCCATGGATCATCCCATGTAATTCGAGCGCAGGGTTTGGCGCAGGCGCGGTGCCGGGCGGCTCAGGCGTTTCGGCGTCCCGACCGTTCCAGGCTCGCCGGTTTCCATGGCCACCTGCCGCTCCAGTTCCGCCCACTGTGCTTCGGGCCACCGGTCCGCGCCAATCACCCAGGCGGCGGCGCGGGCGTAGACGCGGCAGTCCAGCGCCTCGTTCCTCTCCCGCAGCTTCTGCCATTCGAGCTTGGCAAAGCCGCGCCGGTTCCTGACCGTGACCAGTTGCTCGGCGACCAGCTGCTTGAGCCATTCGCTGTCGGCCCAACCCGGCAGGTGCACCGTGCCGGGCGGGTATGTGGCGCCGGCCGCGATCTCCTCCGCCGTTGGCCATTCCTGCCTGAGAAAGCGGTAGGTCTCGGCCTTGAAGGTCGAGACCGCCACCGTCCACAGCCGCGCGCCCCGGCGCAGGCGTTTGCCCCCGACGGTGGCATCCACGTAAGTGGGGCCGGTCACCGGCGCCGCCCGGTTGAACCCTTCCACGCCCTTCACCGGGGCCACCTGTGCAAAGCCCACGGCCCGCGCCCAGGCATAGACGGCCGAGGTCTCGAAGCCGGTGTCGATGGCGAGACGGGCAATGGTCAGATGCGCACCGCTCGCGTGCGTCCAGGTCCGCCCCAGAAGTTCCGACAGCTTTGCCCAGCACTCCGGATCGGCCGGCCCGCCCTCGATCACCACATGGTCGATCAGCCAGCTTTCCAGGCCCCGTCCCCAGGCCCAGACATCGACCTCGATCCGGTCCTTCTGCACGTCGGCCCCGGCGGTCAGGAACAGGCCCCGCTCCGGCACCGTGCCCGCCGGCCAGTCTTCTTTCAGCCCGACCAGCCGCTGCCAGTCGGGCGCATCCCCCGTCTCCACCCAGGTCTCGCCAAGCGAGGTGTTCACGAAGGTCTTCATCGCCTCGTCACCACCGGCGCGGGCCGAGAGAAACGCCTTCACCATCGCCTCGAGCCGCACCCAGGGCGAATAGATTTCGTTGAGATGGAAGCCGGCGATGCCCGCGAAGGGCCGCCGCGCCCGCCATTCGCCCTTGCCGACGGCGGCCCATCTTGTCTGGTCGTCCCACCTTGCACCGCAGTGGATGCATTCATACCGCGCAGTTTCGGGGCGATGCTCACCCTGCTCGGTCTTGTCCCATCTGACCTGCCCCCAGACCAGCACCTGGGATTCACCACATTCCGGGCACGGCACCCAGTATTGCCGCTGGTCGCTTTCCTCATAGGCCGTCTCGATCCGGCTCGCGCCCTTGTTGGTGGGCGTCGAGACCAGCACGATCTTGCGGTTCCAGAAGGTGACCGTGCGCTTCTTCGCGAGATTCACCGGATCGCCCTCGGCCCCGGCGCTGAACGGGTAGCGGTCGACCTCGTCGCAGAGCAACAGCCGGATCGGCCGGCTCGCGAGCCCCGAGGGCGCATTCGCCCCGACAATCGTCAGATGCCCGCCCGGAAAGCGCTTGTGCAGGATCTTGTTGTTGCCGTCGCGCGATTTCGGATCGGCGATCTTGTCCCTCAGACACGGCGTGTCGCGCGCCATCGGCGAGAAGCGGTCCTTCGACCAGGTCTCGGCATCGCGCTCGGTCGGCATCACCACCATGATCGGTGCCGGATCCTGGTCGATGTGGTAGCCGACGGCGTTGTTCAACATCTCGGTGTTATGGGTCGGGATCATCGCCCTTCCGGCCAGATAAAGCCGGTTCGGGCTGTCGACCTGGATGCAGCGCACCGGAACGCTGGCGACCCTCTCGACCGCAATGATCCGCCGGCGCTCGGTCTCGGTGGTGCGCCGGCCTTCGCGCGAAACAAGCCGCGCCCGCTTGCGCGCAAGCCGGAACACGGGCGTGTCCTCGTAGATCATGAAGGAGAAGCGCGTTGCCGGCTTGCCGAGTTTGCGCACCCCGTCGATCACCACGCTTGGCTGCTTCGCAACGGCGGTGAACTTGATCCCCAGCGTCGCCAGCAACTCGCCAAAGCCCTCGGCCAGACGCGGGTATATCGTGATGAACTCGCAGCGCCCGCGGTCATCAACATGGCCATCCGTGTCCATCAGCCCCTGCAGCAGCGCCAGCCGCTGGCCTTTCGATGCCCTGAGATAGGCCGGCGGAATATGCTTGCCCGTGTTCGGTGTCTTGCGCGACTTGATGAGGCCCAGTTCCCGCAGCCTCAGGCTGAAGGGTTTTGCCTCCGGCAGAACCGGATCGACCGAAGTTCCGTGCTTCCACTGCATGCCGAACTGTCGCCCGCATTCGGCGCAGTTGCCTCCCTTGTATCGGCCGACCACGTTCATGTCGTGCCCGCGCCGGCAGATGTGGTCAGGCCAGGGAAAGGTCGGCCTGAGCGTCAGGATATGCGCAAACCGCTTGTCCTTTGCCCTGACCTCCACCGCCATGCCGCAGGCGCGCAGGTGATCGGCGATTTCGATATCGTCCTCATGCGTCGTGATCTGCGAGCCATAGCTGTGCCCGTCGCCCAGCCACACGCCGAGCACATAGGGCGGGATCGGCAGGTTGGCCTCGGGCAGTTCCAGCGCCCCCGCCACCGGGATGGCATAACGATTGCGTCGTTTTGCACCAAAGTAGTGGACTGTCTCGGCAATCTCCCTGGTTGTCAGAACCATCCTGCGGGTCGTCATCGAACAGGTCCCCCATGGCGCGGGCCGCGCGCACATCCGTGTCGGACTCCACCGCCCAGAGGTGATCGGCATCGGCGATGATCGAACTGCCGTCCGAGAACCGGACCCGGTAGCAGGGCCGGTCCGTCATCACCCCGGTCGCGACCGTTACCCGGCAGGGTCGGCCGCGCTCGTCGAAGATCACGTCGCCGACCCTGATTTTGCCCATGGTCGTCCAGCCCTCGGGCGTTGGGATGAGCGTGTCCAGCGCCAGCGCCTTGCCCACCTGCGAACTCGACATGATGACGACGGTCTCGGCGGCGCCGTCCGAGATCGCCTCCATGATCCCGCGCTGATACTCGGCCCGCGAGGTTTTCCACTGACCGGGCTCGGCGCTTGCTTCCGAGCTCAGCCGCCGGTTGGCATCGGCCCAGTCACTGATCGGCAGCTCCGGCGGCGGGGTCAGCGCCTTCAGTGCCCGGCGCACCGTCCTCTGCAAGACCGGCGTCCCCGGCACGGTCAGGATCGTCCTCGTTTCGCTCAAGGCGCACATCCGTTTCCGCCAGTTCCTCCAGCGCCTCGCGTACGGCGCTGCGCATGAGATCGCGCACCGCCGCCGGGGAGGCCGCGCCCTGCACCCGCGGCGCCAGCCGGTCGGGCAGCGCCAGCAGCCGCGTGCGCAACAGCGCCAGCATCGCGATCCAGGCCGCCTCTACGTCTTCGGCGGCAATCACCGCGCCGCGCTTTTCCTCGGCCTCCATTTCGGCGAGATCGGCGCGCGCCCGGATGAACCGCGCCCGCTCGGCGGCATAGTCCGGTGCCCCGGCCTGCGCCTTGGCGGCCTGGTCGCGCAAATACCGCACATAGCCCCTGACCGAGCCGATCAGGTCGTACTGGCCGCGCGTGGCCTTGGGGATCACGCCCTCGCGGCTCAGTTGCTGCACCCGCCGCTCGGAGAGATCCAGAAGCTTCGCGATCACCCCGATCGGCTGGCTGGGCGATGACACGCGATTGCTCCCCGGTGCTGAACAAAGCCATGATATTGCTGCGATTATACTGGCCAGGCCGGCCCTTCAGAGCGAAGCTGATTGCACGAAACGATGCAATCAACGGAGACAACGATGACCTTCACCGAAGCCCTCGCAAATCCGGAAACCCGCCGCATGATCGACGCGATCAAGGACATCCGCGCCTCGCTCGACGGCCGGGAAGACGACACCATCCTCCTCGAAGCGCTCGAAAACGCCTACGCCGACTTCGAGCGCAAGACCGGCCTCGACCTTCGCGATTGCCGCTGAAAGGAGACCACGATGCCCCGCCTCAACCCGCAAACCACGCCCCGCCACCAACTTCGTGCCGAGAAGGCCCGGCGCAACCACGAAGCCGCGCTCGCCGCCTTCATCGGAAAGAAGGCCGAGATCGACGAGATGCTCGCCCGGCTGCAGGCGCTCAGCGACGATCACTTCGGGTTCGACACCGAAGCCGTCAACTGGGGCGCCGTCGGGTCTATCGACCACGTCGCCAGCGCCCTCAGGGAAATGACCGACTTCCTGTTCGGCGAAGGTGAATACGCCGAGTGATCTCCGGCCCTGACCGAACTCCGGCCCGCCCGCTGGCGGGCTTGGGGTCGTGGAAGGGCCGCGACGGTCGCGGCCCCGATGAAGGAGACCCCGGATGACTCGACTTTCCGACACCCAACTCGTGATCCTCAGCGCTGCCGCGCAGCGCGACGACCGCAACGTCCTGCCGCTCCCCGGCAGCTTGCGCGGAGGCGCCGCCGCCAAGGTGGTCGGCGCGCTCATGAAGCGCGGGCTGGTTGCCGAGACGGCGACTGACCAACCGGCAAAGGTCGACGCTGCTCTTAACCGCATCTGGCGCAACGATGGTGACGGCTGTGCGACCCTGCTGCACATCACCGACGCGGGCCTTGCCGCCATCGGCATCGAGCCGGAGCAACCGGATGCCGGATCAGCGTCCAAGGCGCACACACCGCGCACGGGCACCAAGCAGGCAAGGCTCATCGAGATGCTTCGCGCCGAGGGCGGTGCCACCATCGACGAGATCGCCACGGCCCTTGACTGGCGATCGCACACGGTCAGGGGCGCGATGGCCGGCGCGCTGAAGAAGAAGCTCGGGCTGACCATCACCTGCGAGAAGATCGAGGGGCGCGGTCGGGTCTACCGCATAATTCCCTGACTTGCCGCGCACCTGTTGCCGCCGTCCCTCGCCGGGGCGGCGGTGCTTATTTCGTCCCGCGCACCCGCAGCGCCTCGAAGAGCCGCCGCAAGGCGAAGGACCGGGCCAGGCTGACGATGGTGAATATCCCGCCCATCTTGAGGTTCTGCACCAGCGTCGTGTGCAGCCCGAATACCGGGAAGATCAGGATCTGCGTCACTACGGCGACGCCGTAGTGACGCAGATCC
>JALTZY010000374.1:0-1538 GCA_027045905.1 Paracoccaceae bacterium | reverse complement strand
CGTTGGCGATGGCCTCGACCAGCGACATGAACCGGGATTGCTTCATGCGGCTTCCCGTCCGTCCTGAATCTCTGCGAAGCTGCGCCCGTCACCATCCAGCACCGCCTGCCGCCCGGTGAACCGCTGCCAGCGCTCCACGATCACGTCGACGTATTTCGGATCAAGCTCCAGCAGCGCCGCCTTGCGTCCGGTCGTCTCGGCCGCGATCAGCGTCGTGCCGCTGCCACCGAAAGGATCGAACACGAGGTCGCCCACGCGGCTCGAATTGCGCAAGGCACGCTCGACCAGAGCCACCGGCTTCATCGTCGGGTGCAACTCGTTCTTCGCCGGCCGGTCGATCAGCCACACATCGCCCTGGTCCCGCGCCCCGCACCAGCGCCGCTTGGCACCCTCGGGCCAGCCATAGAGGATCGGCTCGTATTGGCGCTGGTAGTCCGAGCGCCCCAGCGTGAAGCGGTCCTTGGCCCAGATCACGAAGGTGGACCAGTGCCCGCCGGCCTCGGTGAAGGCCTTCTGCAGCGTGTGCAGCTCGCTCGAGGACATGCAGATATATACCGCGCCCGCGGTGTGCGCGTTGATCAGCACGCAGGCATCATGGAGGAACCGGCCGAAGGCATCGCCCAGGGCATCGTTTCTGATCCGGCGATCCTTGCCGGCCTTCTCGGCGCCGACGCCACCGGCATAGTCCACGTTGTAGGGCGGATCGCAGAAGCAGATGTTGGCCTTGTTGTCCCCGAGCAACCGCTCCACATCCGTTGCCACCGTAGCGTCACCGCAGAGCAGCCGATGCGGGCCCATCACCCACAGATCGCCCGGGCGGGTGACAGGGTCCTCCGGTGCGTCGGGCACCTCGTCGGCATCCTCCGCCGCTGCTTCCTCGACCCCGGACAACAGCGCGTTCAACTCGTCTTCGGTAAAGCCCGTGAGCCCGAGGTCGAACTCGGCCTCCAGCAGGTCGCCCAGTTCCAGCCCCAGCAGTTCCTCGTCCCACTCGGCGTTCTGGGCCGAGCGGTTGTCCATGATCCGGAAGGCCCGCGCCTGGGCCTCGGTCAGCCCCTTGGCGACATGAACCGGCGCCGTCTCCAGCCCCAGCTGCCGCGCCGCTTCCAGCCGCGTGTGACCGGCCAGCACGACCATCTGCTCGTCCACCACGATGGGCTGGCGCCAGCCGAATTCCCTGATTGAGGCGGCGACAGCGGCCACGGCCTTCTCATTGCGGCGCGGGTTGCGCGCATAGGGAATGATCTGCCCGAGCGGCAGTTCGATCACGTCCATGGGTGGTTCCTGGTGTCGGGCGGTGAAACGAAACGCATCAGTGCCCCGAAACGAACCGAAAGTCCGCGAAACGAAATGGGGTCCGACCCCCGTTTCGTTTCAGGTGGGGGTTTCGGGGCCGTCAGCCCCTTGTTTCATTGGGTTTTGTAGCAAAGCGAAACGAAACGGGTATTTTCGGCGGCGTCACTGGGAAAGCGTTGCGCCAAGCCCCCCCGAATAGGGTGGTGAACGGAAAGGACCCGCGAAATCAAAGACTTACAAGG
>JALTZY010000373.1 GCA_027045905.1 Paracoccaceae bacterium | reverse complement strand
GGCCCAGCAGGCGTTGGGTGCAGACGACAAACTACCCGTTGGTTTCGCAAGCTTCTCAAAGCACGCGATCCGGCGGCTGCTGCCCCATATGGAGCGGGGCCTGATCCTGATGGGCAACGACGAGACCGACTCGGCGATGCACGCGGCCGGGTATCTGCGGCCGGATCAGCGAGAAGTCGATGAAACGGCAGTGCTGCCGCAATCGCCGGATGTACCCAACCCGATCGTCCGGCAGGCGCTCGTCGAGGTACGCAAGGTCGTCAACGCGATCACGCGCGAGTTGTGCAAGGACCGTCTCGCCGACGGGCGGCGGCCGTATGACGCGATCCATATCGAACTGGGGCGTGAGGCCAAGGCAAGCTTCGAGCAACGCAAGGAGATGCGTTTCGAGAACGCCAAGCGGCGGAAGTTGCGAGAGGCGGCAGCCGACGAGATCGCCACCCACGGTGACAAGGTAACGCGCTCGAAGATCAATAAGTACCTGCTGTGGAAAGAACAACACGAGACATGCCCCTACACGGGGAAGTCAATCAGCCTTGCGCAGCTTCTCTCTGACGCAGTCGATGTCGATCACATCCTGCCGCGCTGGCGGAGTCTCGACGATTCGATGATGAACAAGGTGGTGGCCTTCCGCGAGGCGAATGCAGACAAAGGCGATCGGACACCGTATGAGTGGAAGGCCCAGAGCAACCCCGACGAGTACGCCGAGATACTCCAACGGGCGAAGAAGCTGCCCTACTCGAAGTATCGAAGGTTCACGCAGAAAGAGGTTGAACTCTCGGATTTTGTCGCCCGCCAGCTCGTGGACATGCGCTACATCAGCCGTCTTGTGACGCAATACCTCCGGCCGCTCGGGGCGGATATGGTGATGCCTCGCGGCTCGATGACGGCCGAACTCCGCCGCCGCTGGGGGCTCAACAACATCCTCAGCGAAGACGGCGAAAAGACCCGTGCCGACCATCGGCACCATGCCGTCGATGCCGTGGCGATCGCACTCACAAACCGATCTCGATTAAAGGCCCTCGCCGATGGTCGTGGGGAAGTCAAGCCGCCATGGGATAAACTCCGGCATCAGGCCGAGGAGTCGATTCTGGCAATCAAGGTCTCGCACCGTGTGCAACGGCGGCTTGCTGGAGCGTTGCACGAGGAAACCTTTTATGGTCCGACACAGAAATATGCTGGTGCTGAGGGTGAGTTGGTCGCGCCGGGCTCGGTGGGCTATGGTAAAAACCGCCGCCATGCCGAAGGTTGGAAAGAGGATACCGGAACATTTGTGCGTCGCAAGTCAGTCGAGGAGATCAAGAACGCCAAGCATCTGGCCAAGGTGCGCGACGCGGGAATACGAAAGATACTTGCCAATCACCTGCGAGCGCAAGGCGTAGACCCCTCCGGCAAAGGTGCGTATCCAACAGATGCATTTAATGGGAAGAATACGCCAGTCATGACAAAAGACGATGGCTCGAACGCCAAAACAGCCCATCCCATCAAGCGAGTCCGGATGATCGAAGAAAGCCAGACCTTCCGTCCTGTGAGCGAGCGACGATCCTACCACTTCGTCAAGCCGGGGAACAACCACCACATCGTCTACCGTGAGAAAGATACCAAGAAGGGGCCGATCTGGAATGGCGAGGTCGTGACAATGATGGATACTGCCATCCGTGGGCGAAGTGGAAAACCGCTTGTTGATATGACACCCGATACCCAGTACGGCCGCTTCGTGATGAGCCTGACACTCGGCGAGTTGTTTGAAAT
>JALTZY010000372.1 GCA_027045905.1 Paracoccaceae bacterium | reverse complement strand
CTCCCAGGCCAGCCTCGCCGCCGAGGCCTATTATGCCCGGGTCGAGCAGAGCCTGCTCGCCAACGGCCTGCTGCGCACCGATGGCGGCGGGCCGGACGTGCCCTTCAGCGCCCGCACCCTCGCCCGGAATTTCCTGCGCATCGCCCTTTACCAGGAATATTCCGAGCGCGCCGGGCGCCTGATCGCCCGCGAAAACGGCTCCGTCCTGCACCGCTGGGAAAGCCCGATCCGCTACCGGATCGCCTTCGGCTCCACGGTCGCGCCGGAACGGGCGGAAAAGGACAGCGCCGAGATCCACCGCTACACCGCCCGCCTCGCGCGCCTGACCGGGCTGGGCTTTTCCCGAGTGGAAAGCCAGCGACGGGCCAATTTCCACATCTTCATCCTGAACGAGGATGAGCGCCGCCGCCTCGCCACCACCCTGCGTGTAATCGCCCCCGGCATCAGCCCCGCGACGCTCGCCACCGTCACCGGCATGGAGCGCGACACCTATTGCCTGGCGCTGGCCATGAGCCCCGCGGGCAGTGCCGCCTACGCCCAGGCCATCGTCGTCATCCGCGCCGAGCACCCGGAGCTTTTGCGCCGCTCCTGCATCCACGAAGAGATCGCCCAGGCCATGGGCCTGCCCAATGACAGCCCCACCGCGCGCCCCTCGATCTTCAACGACGACGGCGAATTCGGCCTGCTCACCACCCATGACGAATTGCTCCTGCGCATCCTCTATGACCGCCGCCTCACCCCCGGCATGACCGAGGCCGAGGCCCGCCCCATCGTCGAACGGATCGCCGCCGAACTGATGGGCGGTGCCGCATGAGACAGCCACCCGCACAGCCACGAAACCGCATTGATACCTGAAGGGAGAAACACATGGGCATTCTCGATTTCCTCTCCGGCGAATTCATCGACGTCATCGCCTGGACCGACGACACCCGCGACACCATGGTCTGGCGCTTCGAGCGCGAGGGGCACGCGATCAAGTACGGCGCCAAGCTCACCGTGCGCGAGGGCCAGGCGGCGGTCTTCGTCCACGAGGGCCAGCTGGCCGATGTCTTCACCCCCGGGCTTTACATGCTCGAAACCAACAACATGCCACTCCTGACCACCCTCCAGCACTGGGATCACGGTTTCAAATCGCCCTTCAAGTCCGAGATCTACTTCGTCTCCACCACCCGCTTCACCGATCTCAAATGGGGCACGAAAAACCCGATCATGCTGCGCGATCCCGAGTTCGGCCCCACCCGCATCCGCGCCTTCGGCACCTATGCGGTGCGCGTCACCGATCCGGGCCTGTTTCTCACCGAGATCGTCGGCACCGACGGCGAATTCACCATGGACGAGATCAGCTTCCAGATCCGCAACATCATCGTGCAGGAATTCTCCCGCGTGATCGCCGCCTCCGGCATCCCGGTGCTGGACATGGCCGCCAATACCGCCGATCTCGGCAAGCTGGTGGCGACCGCAATCAGCAAGGTGGTGGCCGAATACGGGCTCGAGATCCCGGAATTCTACATTGAAAATATCTCGCTCCCCGAAGCGGTCGAGGAAGTGCTCGACAAGCGCACCTCGATGGGGATCGTCGGCGATCTGGGCAAATTCACCCAGTTTTCGGCCGCCGAAGCCATGAGCGAAGCGGCCCAAAATCCCGCCGGCGGCGGCATGGCCGCCGGGCTCGGCATGGGGATGGGCATGGCCATGGCCCAGCAGATGGGGCAGCAGATGGGACCCTGGGGCGCGATGCAGCCGGCCCCCGCCCCGGCCCAGCC
>JALTZY010000371.1 GCA_027045905.1 Paracoccaceae bacterium | reverse complement strand
GATATCGCTCCGCCCACGCCTCAACCCTCCATCTCGTGGATGGAGACAGTGAATCAGAAAAAGAATCAGAAAAATCCGCGATTGAAATCCCTGATGCGATTCAGACAGAAATCATCTCGCTCTAGCTGCAGCCGGTGGTCGCGCCGCAGGTGTTGCATTTCATGCAGGTGCCGTTCCTGATCAGCGTGTAATTGCCGCAATCGCCGCAGGCCTCGCCCTCGTAGCCCTGCATCCGGGCGCGGGCCGCCGCATCCAGCACCGGGGCGGTGGCGGCCGGGGCGCTGCTGCCGGGAGCGGCCGGGGCGGAGGCCGTCTCCGGCACCAGTTTCGTCAGCGCCTCGACCGGATCTCCGACCGCCGGCGCCGGCTCGGGCGACTCGGCCACGGCGCCTCCCTGCCCGCCCTGCAGCACGACAAGCTCCTGAGGCAGGCGCTTGCGCAGATAGCCGGTGGAACTGATCTGCTTGAGCACTTCCAGCGAGCGCTCGGCCGCGCTTTCGGAAAGCTCGCGCACATTGCCCACGCCTTCGGCGGCATGGCCGTGGCCGAGATCGTCGAAACTCGCGCCCTCGGGCTTCACATGCGCCAGATCCGTGCGGTCGAGATAGCTCACCGCCAGTTCGCGGAAGATGTAGTCGAGGATCGAAGTGGCGTTCTTGATCGCCTCGTTGCCCTGGACCATGCCGGCAGG
Source organism: Paracoccaceae bacterium (assembly GCA_027045905.1). Lineage (GTDB taxonomy): Bacteria > Pseudomonadota > Alphaproteobacteria > Rhodobacterales > Rhodobacteraceae > JAAEUB01. The sequence goes on along the minus strand of JALTZY010000371.1, from coordinate 1,077 downwards.
CTCGAACTTGGTGAAGGTGAAGGCATCCACGAATTCCTCCAGCGGCACACCATATTGCAGGCCGACCGAGACCGCGATGGCGAAATTGTTCATCATCGCCCGGAAGCCCGCGCCCTCCTTGTGCATGTCGATGAAGATCTCGCCGAGCTTGCCGTCCTCGTATTCGCCGGTCCTGAGATAGACCTTGTGGCCGCCCACGATTGCCTTCTGGGTATAGCCCTTGCGCCGGTGCGGCAGCTTCTCGCGCCCGCGCGCGACCTCCTTGACCACCACCTTTTCGACGATCTTCTCGGCCAGCACGGCGGCCTTTTCGTGGCTGCTGCCGCTCTCGAGCACCTCGGCGGCCTCGTCGTCATCCTCGACCAGGGCGCTTGCCAGCGGCTGGCTCAGCTTCGAGCCGTCGCGGTAGAGCGCATTGGCCTTGACCCCGAGCCGCCACGAAAGCTCGTAAGCGGCAAGGCATTCCTCGACGGTCGCGCTGTTATCCATGTTGATGGTCTTGGAGATCGCCCCGGAGATGAAGCTCTGGGCCGCGGCCATCATGGTGATGTGGCTTTCGACGCTCAGCGTGCGCGTGCCCCTGGGCCCGCACTGGCTGGCGCAGTCGAAGACCGGCAGGTGCTCGGGCTTGAGATGCGGCGCGCCCTCGAGCGTCTTGACCCCCAGCACATGGTCGTTGGCCGCCTCGATATCGGCCTGCGAGAAGCCCAGCGCGCCCAGCAGGCTGAAGGCCGGATCGGCGAGCTTCTCGGCCGGGATCTTCAAGACCTCGGTGCAGAATTCCTCGCCCAAGGTCCACTGGTTGAACACATAGCGCAGATCAAAGGCGCCGGGCAGCGCGGCCTCGACCTTTTCTATCTCGGCGGCGGTAAAGCCCTTCTGCATCAGGCTTTCATGGTTGATCGCCGGCGCCCCGGCAAGGCTGCCATGGCCCACGGCGTAAGCCACCATCTCCTCGATCTGGGCGCTGTCATAGCCGAGCGCCTCGAGGGCGGCGGGCACCGAGCGGTTGATGATGTTGAAATAACCACCGCCCGCCAGCTTCTTGAACTTCACCAGCGCGAAATCGGGCTCGAT
>JALTZY010000370.1 GCA_027045905.1 Paracoccaceae bacterium | reverse complement strand
GCGGTGATGGTGAAGGTATCGCCTGCCGTGATCGCGAGCACGGGGGCTTCCAGGAGCGTGACGGTCACGTCGGTCGCACCGACCGCGTGGCTCAGGACTTCGGCGTCGCGCCCGGCATTGGCGCCGCCGGTCCAGGTGAGGGTTCCGAGCGCGAACCAGCCGTCTGCGTAAGCCGAGAGGCCCGAGACGGTGAAGCTCCGATCTCCCGCAACCGTCATCACGGTGCCAGGTCCCTTGAACGTCGGGTTGTTCAGATTCACCCCGCAGCGCGCATCGCCCAGCGCCGCATCGCATGTCGCCTGAAACGTCCGCCCGACGGTCTGGTTCAGGACATGGGCCAGCGAGCGCATCTCGGCGACGAACTGCACCCGGCCCCGGCGCACCTGGCCGATGGCGCCGCGGCGCATCAGGACGCGCTGGCTGGTGTCCTGCCAGTTCACGCGCCAGATCTCCACGGCAGCATTGTCCCAGCGGCCGTCGAGGATGTCGGTCTCGGTGATGGTGGTCGAGGTCAGTACCCCTTCCGCGTCCTGCGCATCGACCGACAGGTCGGAACCGGTCCTGATCTCCGAGGCCGTGAAGCCCGACTCGGGTTCGAAGGTCGTGCCATCGAACATCAGCGGCAGGTCGTGGTCGGTAAAGCCGAACACCTGCCCGTCCGCGCGGGTCAGGCGCCAGCACCAGGCCAGCGTCGTGGTGCCGGTGTCGAGGTGGGCCTGCAGGCCCGTCGGCAGGGTCTTCATCGGCAGGTTCCCGTCATGCGGTCGTCGAGATCGGCGATCCAGCGCGCCCAGGCAGGCGGCACGGTGGCGATCGTCGCGACGGGCGGCCGGTCAAGGCGGGCTTCGCCATAGGCCAGGCAGCCCGCGTCACCAGGCGCCGTCGTTGCGGCGCAGCCGCTTAGCAGGATCGAGATCGCGGCCGTCGCCGACCGCCCTGCGCCCCGCTTCCAGCTTGCCCAGCGTCTCTTCATGTGCATCGCGTTCGGCCTCCTTCCTGCCTTCGCGCTTTCCCTGCAGCCGACCCCAGAATTTGCCGAGAACCAGACCGAGACCGGCGCCCAGCGCCGCCAGCAGTCCCGCCAGGAGTTCACCGATCACCGCGGAACCCCCGTTCCAGCCGGTCGCGCAGGCCGATCAGGCCGAGGCCGAGGAAGATCAGCCCGGCGGGCGAGGCATCGCCGGTGCCGGCCATGAGCGCGACGAGGCGGGACAGTTCGGCGAGCGGACCCGTTGCGGGCAGTGTCACGGAGGCGATGCCGGTGAGAATGGCGAGCAGCCCCGCCCACCATGTCAGCGAGGTCGGTCGGATGTAGCGCATGGGGGTCAGCTCCGTTTGAACAGGCGCGTGAGAAATGCAACCAGCCGGGCGAACCAGGCGCCCGACGAGAACGCGGGGAGCGTGTTGAGCGGCTCCTGCTTCCTGGCCGCCACCAGGTCCGGCATCGGGGGCCGTAGGAGCGCCAGCGCCTCCGGTTCGTTCAGCCGCCGCACCGCGCGCGAGAAATCCACCCAACCGTTCGCATCCACACCCCAGACCGGGATCGAGCCCACGGGATAGCGCCCCTCGCGGAACAGGTTGCGCTCGGCCTCGCGGCGCGGGATCACCGAGGCGGGCCGGCGCCAGTTCATGAACGCCTTTGCGGCCGCCGCCGGGTTGCCGGCGTTCAGATGCTTCGTCAGCGAGGCTCGCGCGATGCCGCCGGTGTTGTAGTGAAACGAAACCAGGGCGTCGAACTGGTGGGGCCTGAGCGGCACCGTCACGGCGCGCCGGACA
>JALTZY010000369.1 GCA_027045905.1 Paracoccaceae bacterium | reverse complement strand
ACATAGCGCTGCAGCATGGATTTCTGGTCCGCAGCACTGCGCGGGGCGAGATGCGGCAGGTGTTCTTCGGCGTATCGCTCGATCAGCTCAGTGACCGTCGCGCCGTTCTTGCGGTTGCGCTCTTCGGTCGGGTCCTGGCCCATGTCGACCATCCGGCGCAGTTCCTTGGCCCGCTCGCGCGCCGCGGTCACGCTCCAGGCCGGCCATTCGCCGATCCTGACCGAGATCTGCCGACGGCCCAGCTGGCACTCGAACCGGAAGACCCTTGTCCCGTTGGGATAAACCCGCACCCCGAAGCCGGTCACCTTGTCATCGCCCACCCGGTACCGGCGGGCCCTCGGCTCGAGCTTCTTCAGGCTGGATTCGGTCAAATGAACGGGCATCAAAGGTCTCCTCGACGACACATGAGGCGTAAGCTTCGCGTCGAATCAACCTGTGATTTCGAAGGGGGCGGCGTCCCGGCAAGACAGGCGGGAGGAGTTGCCGGGTCGGGTTCAATCCCGCCTGACTTAGACCCATTGCGAACACTCGAGGCAAGCAAAACAAAAGTCAGCTTCGAGCCTATCGTGTTTTCGGGTTTTCTACTTGTTTCCGCTGAGCAAGACGCCCCGCGATCTGATTATCTATCCGCGCTCTGAGTCTTGGGTTTGTTGTTCGGGCGCGCTGTTGCTTCAGCTCAGCAAGTCGCTTCAACTGGCGGTTAGGTAGGTGAGTAGCACTATCTTTGACAATGACACCTGTGATATCAGCGGGGGCGTTGATCAAACTGATTTCTTTTGAAGCCTTCAAACGCAGGCCATTGCTAAAGATAAGCTTTTTGATCTCCCAGATCAGAGCTTTCGGTACGACATCGCCAGAAATCGTTATGTCGTCCGCGTAAAGGCTAAGCTTACACCCGCGCGCCTTCACCAGGTTTTCGACGGCACGCCAAATATGGCTATTACTGTAGTAGGCGAGGATAGGGCTACAAGGTGAGCCTTGCGGCAGGCATCCGTCCAGAGTTACCAAGTGAACCAAAACAGCCGTTACGTCCCGAGAACATTCAAGTTCCCGATGGAAGAAGCGGGCTACATTGTTGGCTGAACAGCTCGGGAAGTAGTCTGCCACGTCAAGCAGCCAGAACGCCGCCGCCTCTTTGTGGTGTGCGGCATTTTCGACATATGAGCGCCCTTTGACCGGGCTGAAAAGGAACTCTGGGGCTTTGACCCTCCCCAAAAGATCGCCAATGCGGGCCTGCATCGCTTTAAGCTTCGGGTCGGGGATGTCAATAGGGCGGTAATTCTCCGCCTGTTCCGGCGTTGGGGGGGTCTTCAGCCACGCGCCTATTTCATCGTCTCTTAGTTTCTTGTGCTTCCAGCGACGGACGTAGAGGTCATTGCGGCGGCTAATCTCTTCCAAGGTTTTGGCGGATACCCTGAGAAGTTTGGCTAGTTTCTTCCGGCTTTTGAGGCGGAAGAACGGGCTGTCCTTGAGTTGATAACCCTCTTCAGGCCGCGTCTTCGGCATCTGCTTTGCTTTCAATGAAACGCAGAATATCGATCACCTTGCCCGCAATTTTTGATCGAATTTTCTCACCCGACTTGGCGTTTGGCAGTTCTTCCGCGAAGAACATGATCGAAGAAACCGGGATTTTGAACTCTGCAGCATATCTCTGGATCAGGTCTAATGAGGGGGATTTGTTACCCTTTTCGATATCTGAAATATGGGATTTCGAAATACCGATTTTTTCCGCCAGCTCGACCTGTTTCAAGTCATGGAACACCCGGATCAACCTCAGTGCTTCATTGATCATAGTCTCATCTCGTTTTCCCTTCTCACATAGACATTAGGTGGGCGGCGATTAGCCGGGCGATCCGAAGATCACCATCACCCACCGGGCAAGCCGATAGATGAAGACAGCCACCCTAAGGATGACCATCACGGTGCGAGGGTTTCGGAGTTTCCTCCAAAACCGCCGTCGCCGCCGTCGTCGGTGTGTATCGTCAGAGAGAGCCATTTGCCCCTCCTTTCTGTTGGCCCCGGCGCAGCACCCACAACGGACGCTACTAACCAGGGGTCCTCACCCAACAGAAAACGGAAACCGACGACTAAACCCTTTGCCTAGACGCGATAGCGGTCCTTGCTATCGCGTCTGCTTCGCCCGCCGCCGTCCCCTCGCCCCCTTCCGGGGCCTCGGGGTCGTGTGCGGTAGAAGTGGTAGAGGGGGGATGCCCCTCCGCGCTTGAACAAGTTCAAGCTGGGTATGAGGACTTCTTCCGTTATTACACAACAGGCATGTAGGGAGTGCTATGTCAGCTTTCAAGGGATAAAGTTCGCGTGGGGCGAACTTATTTGTCGCTCTGAAATGGGGGCAAGTCAGTAGGACCAGAGATTGTAGCGCGTCTACCGCCAACGTAGCGCCAACGGCTCTGTGCAAATCGAACCGCGTGTTCCGCCTTTGTTTGCGGTTTGTTGCGGTCGAATGCAGGGAATGTTCTCGCGCGAAAATACAGCGATTTTCGCCGTAAGTCGTTGATATGTATAGGGTATTTTGTTGGTTGCGGGGGCAGGATTTGAACCTGCGACCTTCAGGTTATGAGCCTGACGAGCTACCGGGCTGCTCCACCCCGCGCCATTGCTGAGTGGTGATTATGGTGACTGGCCGGGAAATTCAACCTCTAAATTGCCGGAAACCGGCATTTTGGCGATTTTCCGCATTCTGTGCCGGCATGCGGGGGCGGGAGGGCTCCGCCCCGGGGTTCCGGGGCGGGTTTTCAGACCTTGCGGATCTTCACTTTCGCGCCGGTTGTTTCCTTCGGTCGCGCGGTCGGGATGGTGAGGGTCAGGACGCCGTCCTTCAGCTCTGCCTCGATTCGCTCGGCATCCGCATCCGACGGCAGTCGGAACGAGCGGCTGAAGCTACCGTACTGGCGTTCGCAGAAATACCAGTTGTCATCGGACAGTTCGCGCTCCATCTTCTTTTCGCCTCTGACCACGACCACCCCGTCGTGGACGGTGATTTCCACGTCCTCCTCGGACACGCCGGGCAGTTCGATGGCGATGCGGTAGGCATCCTCGTTCTGGGAGGCTTCCGATGCCGGGCTGAAGAAATTGCGGATTCTGGCGCCCAGTTCGCGCAGCGGATCGTAGAGTGCGGGCCAGAAGCCGGTGCTGTGGGAAGTTTCGACCATTTCGTCCTCCTTCATGCCTCGGGCATTTCGCGAAGGACCGGAGACCGGGGCTGGCGAAATGCCCGTAACCCACTGACGTGCCTGGCATTCCATGGCACCGATGCCGGGCGCCGGCGGAAGGCACGCCATCTCTTGCAATACAGATGGGATTTCGCGATGCTTCCTTCAAGGGAATTTGCGACGAAGCTGTCGGCGGGGGCAAGAGGGCAGGGGCAAGCATGCGTGCATTGATACAGCGGGTGAGCGAAGGCAGCGTCAGCATTGCCGGGCGGGAGGTCGCCCGCATCGGTCCCGGTCTCGTGATCCTGGTCTGCGCCATGCGCGGGGACGACGAGGAAAACGCCCGCCTGCTGGCCGAAAAGATCCACAAGCTGCGCGTCTTTGCCGATGAGCGGGGGCGCATGAACCGCTCTCTCGCCGATACCGGCGGCGCCGCTCTGGTGGTCAGCCAGTTCACCCTGGCCGCGGACACGTCGCGGGGCAATCGCCCCGGCTTCTCCGCCGCCGCCCCGCCGGAGGAGGGCAGGCGGCTTTACGAACATTTCAGCGCCCGGCTGCGCCACCTGGGATGTCCGGTGCAGACCGGTGTCTTCGGTGCCGACATGGCCGTGCGCCTGACCAATGACGGTCCGATCACCATATGGATGGAGCGCTGAAGCCCTGGCCGCGGCGCGGCGGTTGACAGCTGTCAACTCCTGCCGGCAGTGCCCGCTGCGCTCCTTTTTGCTCCTGCCGCCTCCGCCTCCCGCGCATCCGCGCCAAAGACCTCGGCCACCAGCGTCTCGGCCCCCAGCGAGGCGCGAAAGCCTTCGACGATCCGCGCCCGCCCGGCCCGCGAAAGCCGCCGCGCCAGCGCCGGGTCCTCGGCGATTTGCCGGATCGCTGTGGCCAGCGCCTGCGGATCCCTGGGCGCCACCAGAAGCCCGTCCACCCCGTCGCGGATCAGCTCCGGCACGCCGCCCGCGGCAGTGCCGATCGTGGGCACCTCGCAGCTCATCGCCTCCATGTAGGCCACCCCCAGCGGCTCGTGCCAGGAGGCGAGCACGAAGGCATGCGCGCCGAGCAGATGCGCGCGCACCCGGCCCGCGTCGATGGCGCCAAGCAGGCGCACATGGCCTTCGAGCCCGAGCGCCTCGAGCCGGGCCTGCAATTCGCCGCGAAAGCCCGCGCCGCCGTCGTCATCCTCCCCGGCGATGTCGAGGCGCACTTTCAGCCCCTGATCGAGCAGCAGACGCACCGCCTGCATCAGGTCCTGGTGGCCCTTGACCACGTTGAGCCGGGCGCAGGAAAAGAGCCGGATCGGCGCGCCCGGCGCGCACGGCTCATAGGGCGCGTCGCGCCTCAGCACCTCGGGATCGACCCCCATCGGCCGCACCGGCAGGCGCGCGGGAAGCGCGCTGCCGAGCTCGGCGCCGAGCTCGGCGCGCAGCTTCTCGGTGATCACCGTGCCAAAGGAGGCGCCCAGCCACTTGAGCCTTTGGCCGGGACCGTAATCGGAAAGCGGGCCGTGCAGGGTCAGGCTGTAGGACGGCCCGCCCATGCGCTGGGCCAGCGCCGCCACCAGCGCCGCGCGACCGCAGGAATGCACATGCACGTGGCCGATCCCGCGGCGCGCCGCCTCGCGCTTCAGCCGGCGCGCCGCCGGTGCCGCCAGCAGCAGGTCGCGCCCGATCCCGGCCCGCTCGCCCGCGCCGGTCAGCGCCAGCGCCTGCACCGGCCCCAGCACCGCATCCAGCGGCCCGGGCAGGCCCAGATAGGTGGTGCGCGCCATCGCTTCGGCCGACCATTCATGAGCGATCAGCCCCCTTGGCGGCGGCCGGGTGGAAAACAGGTGCACCTCCACCCCCATCGCCTCCAGCGCCGCCACTTCGCGCCAGAAGAAGATATGTGTCTGCCCCGGAAATTGCGGCACCAGGTAGCCAAGCTTCATCTGCATGTTCGTTTTCATGGCGTTAAGACATCTGCTGCTTTATAGCCTACGCAAACAGAGTGTCAGAAATATGACGGACGCGGCCAGCATCATCATCCCGGCGAGCAACGAAGCGGCGCTGATCGGCCCCTGCCTCGAGGCCTTGCTGGCCTCGCAGGGCGTGGCGGCTGCGCGCGTCGTCGTCGTGGCCAATGGCTGCACCGACGCCACCGCCGAGACCGCCCGCAGCTATGCGCCCGCCGCCCGAAAGCGCGGCTGGGAACTGCTGGTGGAGGAAATCGCCCGCGGCCACAAGCCCGGCGCGCTCAATGCCGGCGACGCGCTTGCTGGCCCCGGCGCGCGCATCTATCTCGACGCCGACGTGATCGTGCACTCGGAACTGATCCGCGCGCTCTGCGACCTGCTCGCCACCGACACGCCGCGCTATGCCAGCGGCATCGTCCGCATCCCCGAGCCCGCCTCGTGCGCGAGCCGCGCCTATGCGCGCATCTACCGGCAGGTGCCGTTCCTCGATACCGGCGTGCCCGGATGCGGCCTGTTCGCGGTCAACGCAGCCGGGCGCGCGCGCTGGGGCGCCTTCCCGGACATCATCGCCGACGATACCTTCGTGCGCCTGCATTTCCGCCCCGAAGAACGCGCGCTCGCCCCCGTCGCCTATGAATGGCCGGTGGTCGAGGGCTGGGCGGCGCTGCTCAGGGTGCGCCGGCGCCAGAATGCGGGCGTGCGCGAAATCGCGGCGAAATACCCCGAACTGCTGGCCAATGACGACAAGCCGCCCTTCCCGAAAACCCTCGCGCTGAAACTGGCGCTCACCGACCCCGCGGGCTTTGCCACCTATGCCGCGATCGGGCTGCTCGCGCGAGGGGGCAGGGGCGCCGGTGCAGGCTGGAGCCGGGGCCGATGAGCGCGCTTGCCCGCCTGCTGCGGGGCGACAGCCTGATCGCGCGCGCCGCGCGCTCTTCGGCGCTCACGGTGGCCGGCTTCGGCGCCAGCCAGGTGATTCGCCTCGCCACCAACCTGATCCTGACCCGGCTGCTGTTTCCCGAAGCCTTCGGCCTGATGGCGCTGGTCTCGGTGGTGCTGCTCGGGCTCGGCCAGTTCTCCGACGTGGGAATCGGCCCCTCGATCATGCAGTCCAGGCGCGGCGACGATCCCGACTTCCTCAATACCGCCTGGACCATCCAGGCGATTCGCGGCGCCGGGCTTTTCCTCGCCGCCTGCCTGCTGGCCTGGCCCGCGGCGCGCTTTTACGGCGAGGCGGACCTCATGGCGATGCTGCCGGTCGCGGGTCTTACCCTGCTCATTACCGGCTTCAACCCGACCAGCCTCGAGACCGCCCACCGCCACATGCGCCTCGGCCGGCTGACCGCGATCGACATCATGACCCAGATCGCCGGCGTGCTGATCGCCATCGCGCTGGCCTGGTGGCTGCGCTCGGCCTGGGCGCTGGTCATCTCCGGGGTGGCCTCGGCGCTGGTGCAGCTCTGGGCCTATCGCGCCTTTCTGCCCGGCATCCGCAATCGCTTCCGCTGGGAGTCCGCCGCGCGGCGCGAACTGATCCGCTTCGGCAAGTGGATCTTCCTCTCCACCGTCTGCGGCTTCGTCTTTTCGCAGAGCGACAAGATCATCCTCGGCCGCTATCTCGAGCTCGGCGCCTTCGGCATCTACAATATCGGCTATTTCCTCGCCTCGTTCCCGCTGATGCTCGGCAGCATGGTCAACCAGAAGATCGTGATCCCGATCTACCGCGAATGTCCCCCGAACGAAAGCCCGGAAAATTTCCGCGCCCTGCGCCGGATGCGGATGCCGATGACGGCGGCGCTGCTGCTGCTGGTCACGGCCTTCTCGGCGCTGGGAGTCTGGCTCGTGGGCCTGCTTTACGACGCGCGCTATCAGGGCGCGGGCGCGGTGGTGGTGCTGCTGGCGCTGATGCAGATCCCCACCATCATCCAGCTCACCTACGACCAGGCGGCGCTGGCGGCGGGCGACAGCCGACGCTTCTTCGTACTCACCCTGGCGCGCGCCGTCTTCATGGTCGCGGGGCTGATCGGCGGGCTGGAGACGGCGGGGCTGATCGGCGCCATCCTCGGCCAGGGGCTGGCAAGGCTCGCGGTCTATCCGGTGACCGTGTGGCTTGCGCGCCGGGTGGGGGCGTGGGATGCGCTGCACGACGCGCTCTTCGCGCTCCTCGGCCTGCTGGGCGGCGGCGCCGCGCTCTGGCTGAACCGGGAGGCGGTGCTGGCGCTGGCGGCGGGATAGGGCCGCGCCTTCCGGAAATTCCCCTTTCACGAGCCCAGGAAAACCGGCATTCTGCCGCAATATCTCCGCAATCCGCCATTATTCTGCTATGCTATCATGTCGAAATGGTAGCTGCACATGAACGAGCCCAGAACCCCGCCGGCAATCGGCGACAATGACATCGCCATCATCGGCATGGCCGCCCATCTGCCCGGCGCGGACGGGATTGATGCCTATTGGGACCTGCTCGCCTCGGGCACTTCGGCAATCCGCCGCCTGAGCGAAGAGGAGCTCTTGCAGGCGGGCGAAGATCCGGCCCGCATCGCCCGCCCCGATTACGTCCCCTTCGCCGCGCCGCTCCAAGGCTTTGCCGATTTCGAGCCCGAATTCTTCGGCCTCTCGCCCAAGGAAGCGGCGATCATGGACCCGCAGCACCGCCAGTTTCTCGAAGTGGGCTGGGAGGCGCTGGAAAATGCCGGCCACATGCCCGAGAATTTCCCCGGCGCGATCGGCGTCTATGCCGGCTGCGGCATGGGCAGCTATTTCTACTTCAACATCTGCTCCAACCGGGACCTGGTGGACGATGTGGGCATGTTCCTGTTGCGCCATACCGGCAATGACAAGGACTTCCTCGCCACCCGCCTGAGCCATATCCTCGACCTCAAGGGGCCGTCGGTGGGCGTGCAGACCGCCTGCTCCACATCGCTGGTCGCCATCCACTACGCCGCCCAGGCGCTGCTCAACGGCGAATGCGACATGGCCATCGCCGGCGGCGTCACGCTCGAGATCCCGCAAAAGCGCGGCTATCTCTACAAGGAGGGCGAGATCCTCAGCCCCGACGGCGAATGCCACGCCTTCGACCACCGCGCGCGGGGTACGGTGTTCGGCTCGGGCGCCGGCGCGGTGATCCTGCGCCGGGCGGCGGACGCCATCGCCGGGGGCGATCACATCTGGGCCATCCTCAAGGGCACGGCGGTCAACAACGACGGCGCCGACAAGGCCGGCTACCTCGCCCCCTCGGTGGGCGGGCAGGCGCAGGCGATTGCCGACGCGCTGGCCATCGCCGACACCCCGGCCGACACGATCGACTATGTGGAATGTCACGGCACCGGCACCTATCTGGGCGACCCGATCGAAGTCGCCGCCCTCACCGAGGCCTTCCGCGAGACCACCGACCGGACCGGCTTCTGCCGCATCGGCTCCGTCAAGACCAATATCGGCCATACCGACACCGCCGCCGGGGTCGCCGGGCTGATCAAGACCGCGCTGGCGCTCCACCACGCCAGGATCCCGCCCTCGCTCGGCTTCGAGAAGCCCAATCCGGCGATCCTCTTCGAAACCTCCCCCTTCATCGTCAACGACCGCCTCACCGACTGGCCCGACCAGCGCGGCCCGCGCCGCGCCGGGGTCAATTCGCTGGGCGTGGGCGGCACCAACGCCCACGCGGTGCTCGAACAGGCCCCCGCCACC
>JALTZY010000368.1:319-1783 GCA_027045905.1 Paracoccaceae bacterium | reverse complement strand
ACTCCTCGCGGGGTCCAGCGGCGTCCGGGGTATCCGGCCGGAAGGCCAGTGTTTATTGGGGTTTGCGCGGGGTTTTTGTGGATCCGGATTCCGGGTGGCTTCCCAAAAATCCGGCCCTGTCGCTGGCGATATTGCGCGCCAAGCCCGCCAGCATACGTAATCGGCCCGGAAGGAACCAAGAATTCAAATGGTTAGCGGATTGGAACCCGGCTGGACACTTCGGTGGATTCCGAAGGCCCGTTAGGTATCCGCCAACGAAAACGGGGAGAGCCGTTTTCCAACGCACTCTCCCCATCATGCCCTACGGATAGCACGGATTTGTTGCATGTGTCGAACAAAAAAGTGTTGCAACACATTGGATTCACTCAAGCATTCAGACGAGACGCGATCTTGGTGAGCGCGAGCTGCCATCGCCGCCACGCGGTGGTACGATCGCAGCCCAACTCGCCGCTGATCTGCTTCCACGGCACACGGGCCGCGCGGGACCAGATCAGCTTGCGCTCGTCCTCCTCGATCCAGAGCACCCAGTCGAAGGTCTGCTCAAGGCGGGTGATCGCCGAAGCAGACGGCCAGACCCGCATCGGTTGCGGTTCCATCGCCGCGATCTCACGCGCCGACCGCACAATGTCGGGCCAGGCGCTGAAATACCCCCGCGCTTTGACGGGCGGCAGCTTTCGCAATGTGCGGAACGCCTCCTCGAAATGATCGGCAACATCGTTCGCGGTCCAGATCTTCTTTTCAGCCATGGCGCAACTCACCCTCCGGGCGCGGCCCGTAAAGCCTCGTACCAAGCTGTTCCACCAATTCACGCTCGGGCCAGGTCAGACGGGGGTCGTCGACATCGACGGCGAGGATGCCCTGCTCAAGCCACCCCTCCCGCTTGACCTGTTCAGGGTCACGGCGCTGGCCACCATATCCTTTGGGAAAGTAGCTCATGCCACACCTCCCCGGGTCTCAATGGCCCACACGAGAAGGGCGATCGCATCCGCCTCGTTGTCGTCAGCCGGGCTGAAACCCCGGGCGCGGGCGGCCTCGATCATCGCCTGCTTGGGCGCGTTTCCCTTGCCGGTCGCATGACGCTTGATCGTTCCAACAGGCACGCCCTCATAGGGAATTCCCCTGAGCTCTGCCCAACTGGTCAGCGACGCCATGAGGCCGCCATAGACATGCGCCGCGTCGGTACCGGCGTGGCGCCGCACTTCTTCGAACCAGATCGCCGTGATCGGCCCGGACAGCCTGTCCAGTTCGGTGAGCCAGTTGGTGAAGCGCAGATAGCGCATGCCGCCGCCATCAAAGCGCCGGGGCTTGAAGCTGACCGTGCCGCTGGTGATCAGCCCGTCATGGCCGTGAAGTGCCCAGCCGGTGGTTGTGCCGAGATCGAGCGCCAGGGTGACGCGGAACCGGGGCCCCTGGGGGGACGCGCAAGTCTGCAGCGCGCGCCCATGTTCGGTTGAATGGGTCATG
>JALTZY010000368.1:0-309 GCA_027045905.1 Paracoccaceae bacterium | reverse complement strand
GGCTCGGCGAGAAGGCTGGCCGGTGAAGGCTGCGGTCTCGCCAGGCCCCGAAGCGGGGTCTGGTCAGGTCAGGCGCGGGGCGATCATGCCGCCCGGCGAATTCTTCCAAGGCTTCAAGGCGGCGCCGATGAAGGATTTGAGCCGCTAACCCTTTGCCCTGTATAGATAATAAGGAATTATTCAATAATTAGATATTGGGGCTGTCCTAGATAACCAACTTTGAGGTTATCATGGGCCGTATGAGAAAGAGCCGTTTAAGCAAGCATAAGCAATCCCGCCTGATCGAGCATTTTGTGGCCGGAACCACCG
>JALTZY010000367.1 GCA_027045905.1 Paracoccaceae bacterium | reverse complement strand
CTTCAAACGGCTCGTACCAGACCGGCATCGGGTCCATGGTACGCCGGATGCGCGCACGCAGATGCTCGGGCGGCTGTATGTCGCCGATCCCCTCGGCCGCGGCCTGCATCCTGCGCAGGGGTTCGGAGTATAGGTTGAACACATAGGGGGCCGGCGCATCGACCAGGCCGATCTCTACCGCCCAGTCCTGATAGGCCTGATTCCACGGCTTGTAGAACTGCGCCTCTTCGGGGATATAGCCGACCCAGAAACCGCCATTGTCGATATAGCGCTGAAGCTGGTCCGGGTTCGGCTCGCCGCGCCCGTGGCTCTGGCCATCCTTGCCGCGCCAGCCCGCAAGCGGGCCGACACCGGGGCGGCGCTGGTGGTTGACGATGTAATCGGCATAATCCTCGTAGATCGCCTTGCCCTCGTCATCGACCATGCCCGGCAGGCCCAGCCTGACGCCAAGTTGGATCAGCACAGTCTGGAAGCCGCGCACGTTGCGGTCGGGCTCGACCACCGGCCAGCGGATCGCATCCGCCGCCGCCTCGGCCTCGCAGATCGGCCGGTCGAGCAGCGAGATGCAGTCGTGACGCTCCAGATAGGTGGTATCGGGCAGGATCAGGTCGGCATAGGCCACCATCTCCGACGAGTAGCTGTCGGCATAGATGATGTGGGGGATGACATATTCGCCGTTCTCGTCCTTATCGGTGAGCATCTCCATGGTTTTCGAGGTGTTCATGGTCGAATTCCAGGCCATGTTGGCCATGAACATGAACAGGGTGTCGATCTTGTAGGGATCGCCTGCATGGGCATTGGAAATGACCATGTGCATGAGGCCGTGGACCGATAGCGGGTTCTCCCAGGTAAAGGCCTTGTCGATGCGTTTCGCCGTACCGTCCTCGTTGATCAGCAGGTGCTCGGGGCCGAGCGGATAACCCAGATGCGGACCGTCAAGCGGCTTGCCGGGCCGAGCGCCCGCGTGGGGCTTGGGATGCGCCTCGGGCGGCTTGGGATAGGGCGGCTTGAAGCGGAAGCCCCCGGGCACCTCGACCGAGCCCAGCATGATCTGCAGCACATGCAGGGCACGGGCGGTCTGGAAGCCGTTGGAATGCGCGCTGATGCCGCGCATCGCGTGCATCGAAACCGGGCGGCCGATCATGCGCTCGTGCTTCTGGCCCTTCCAGTCGGTCCAGGGCTGCTCGATCACGATCTCTTCTTCAAAGGCCACCCGCGCCATCTCGGCGGCGAGCGCGCGGATGCGCTCGGCGCTGATCCCGCAGCGCTCGGCCACGGCGTCGGGAGAGTATTCGTCGGCCATGTAGCGCTCGGCCATCAGCTGCATGACCGTGCGGTGGGTCACCCCATCGACCGTGTGGCTGGCGGCAAGGTCGGGCATGACGCCCTTCTTGTCATAGGGCGCGAGCTTGCCGGTGGCGCGGTCGATCACCTGCGGAGTGCCGTCCTCATCGCGCAGGAAAAGGCCGCGCTCCTCGCTCTCCGGGTCTTCATTGACGAGGAAGCCGGCATTGGTGTAGCGGGCCAGATATTCCACGTCGATCTTGCCCGCGCGCATCAGCTCATGCACCAGCGCGAGGATGAACAGCCCGTCGGAGCCAGGGGTGATCCCATACCAGTCATCGGCCACCGCATTGTAACCCGAGCGGATCGGGTTCACCCCGACGACCCGGCCGCCATTGGCCTTGACCTTGCCGATGCCGATCTTGATCGGGTTGCTGTCATGGTCCTCGGCCACGCCAAACAGCACGAAGAGCCTGGTGCGGTCCCAGTCCGGCTGGCCGAATTCCCAGAACGCCCCGCCCATCGTGTAGATGCCGCCCGCGGCCATGTTGACCGAGCAGAAACCGCCATGAGCGGCATAATTGGGGGTGCCGAAATTCTGCGCCCACCAGCCGGTGAAGCTCTGGCTCTGATCGCGCCCGGTGAAGAAGGCGAGCTTCTTCGGGTCGCTCTCGCGGATCGGCTTCAGCCAGTTCACGGCGATGTCGAGCGCCTCCTCCCAGCTGATCTCCTCGAACTCGCCCGAGCCGCGCTCGCCTACCCGCTTCATCGGATTCTTCAGCCGCGAGGGCGCCAGGTGCTGCATGATCCCCGAAGAGCCCTTGCCACAGAGCACGCCCTGATTGACCGGGTGGTCGCGGTTGCCCTCGATATAGACCACCTCGCCCCCCTTCAGATGCACATTGATGCCGCAGCGGCAGGCGCACATGTAGCAGGTGGTCTTGCGGATCTCGTCGGAAACGGGCGGGGATGTGTCGATCTGGATGTTTTCAGGTCTTGTCATGCTTTACACCGTGATTCTCAGATTTCATGCGTGAAGGCGCGCCATCGCCCGCACCCGTCCGAGGCGGGCCGCGAACGCCGGCAGGGGGTGGGTCAGTTCTCTTCGTTATCGCTGCATTTGCGGGGGCAGTAGAGACCGTAGAGGGTTTCGATAAGCGCCTCCACCTCTCTGGATGAAAGCGAATAATAGACTGACTGCGCCTCGCGCCGCGCCTTTACCAGGCGCTCGCCGCGCAGCTTGGCCAGCTGCTGGCTAACCGTCGATTGGCCCAGCCCGGTCGCTTCCTGCAACTGATGAACCGAGTGCTCGCCCTCTCCCAATTTGCACAGAATCAGCAGCCTCTTCTGATTCGAAAGCACCCGCAAAAGCTCGCTGGCCTTCTCGGCCGTTTCGCTCATTTCGTCATGCGTCATTTCCATTTTTCAGGAAAACCCCCATGTTTTCAGCTTCTTGTCGGCCCGGCCAGGTATCCCCGCGCAGTCAACAACCCGTGTTCCAGTCTCTACTTGACGTCACGCATTTTGTATTTAAAAATCACAATAGTCAAATAAATGTCTGGCACAGCGGAACGGGAGGAAGAATCGTGCTCGATTCAGCGGATAACACGAAGAAAATGTCGATCATCATCACCAAGGGCACGCTGGACTGGGCCTACCCTCCCTTCATCCTCGGCACCACAGCGGCAGCGATGGATGTGGAAGTGACCATGTTCTTCACCTTCTACGGTCTGCAACTGCTGAAGAAGGACCTGGACCTGAAAATCTCGACGCTCGGCAATCCAGCCATGGAAATGCCGATGATGGGCATGCACATGAAGATGCCGAACATCGTCTCGGCCATCCCCGGTGTGGACCGCATGGCCACCACGATGATGAAGAATCTCATCAAGAAAAAGGGCGTGGCCTCGATCCCCGATCTGCGCGAAGCCGCCATCGAGAGCGATATCAAGATGGTCGCCTGCCAGATGACGCTGGATCTGTTCGAAATGGATCAGAAAGACCTGATCGACGGAATCACGCTCGGTGGCGCGGCGACCTACATGGAAGGTGCGCTCGAATCCGATATCAACCTTTTCATCTAACCCCGACCAACAGAAGGTAACACACATATGGCCGACCAAACTCTCGACGCGAAGGGGCTGAATTGCCCGCTGCCGATCCTCAAAGCCAAGAAGGCCCTGAAGGGGATGCAGGCTGGTCAGGTGCTCGAAGTGCTCTCGACCGATCCCGGCTCGGTGGCCGACTTCGCCGCATTCTGCAACCAGACCGGCAACGAACTGCTGAAGTCCGAAACTGCGGGCGACGTCTATACGTTCGAGATCAAGAAGACCTGAGGTCTCTTGCCTGAGTGACGAACAGCCCCGCTCTCGCAGCGGGGCTTTTTCATGGGCTCAGGCAGCCTTGCAACGGCGCAGGAAAGCGACGAAATCGCTGACCCAGGGCAGTCCGCGGCTGCTGCGCAGGTGGATGAAGCCGGCCAGAGCATTGTGGACCAGCACCCCGTCATGGGCGCCGTCGATCCCGTGACCACGGGTGATCTTGCGGGCAAATGTCAGGCCGGGGTCGGTACTTTCCAGCCGGGCATAGTGGAATTCATGCGCCTTCTGCGCCACGCCCGTGCCCCAGGGGTGGCTTGGCATGTCGTGATAAGCCGCATAGCCCCTGCCCTGCGGGCGTGGGTGCATCACCGCATCTGCCGCAACCACCCCGACCATATCGCCCGCCACATCGCCGTGGCGGATCGAGCGGCACAGATACATGAGCCCGCCGCATTCCGCATAAGCAGGCAGGCCGCTCTCGATCCGGGCGCGGATATCGGCGCGCAGGGTGCTGTTTGCCTCAAGTTCCGGGATGAACATCTCCGGGAAACCACCGCCGATGAACAGCCCGTCGATATCCGGCGGCAGGGCCGGGTCGGTGAACGTGCTGAACGGTACAAGCTCGGCCCCGGCGGCGGCAAAGGCTTCGAGGTCGTCCGGGTAGTAGAAGCCAAAGGCCTGGTCACGGGCAATGGCAATGCGCAGGTCCGGCGCGGGCACTGCGGGAGCGGCAGGCGGCGCGGCAAGTGGCGGTGCGCTGGCGGCGATGGCAAGCAGCGCGTCGAGTTCCACCGAGGCGCCGACGATCTCGCCGATCCGGGCGATCCGCGCTGCGAGTTCGCCGCTTTCGGCAGGCGTGGTCAGACCCAGATGCCGCTCGCCGATCTCCAGCGCCGGGTTACGATAGACGGCGCCGATTACCGGGATGTCGGTATATTCGGCCACCGCCGCGCGCAACTTCTCTTCGTGGCGCGGGCCGCCGACCTTGTTCAGTATCACTCCGGCGATATGCACCTGAGGGTCAAAGGCCTGATAGCCCGTCAGCAGAGGAGCGATGCCACGGGTCATTCCGTTGCAGTCGATCACCAGCACCACGGGCAGGGACAGGAGCCGCGCCAGGGCGGCATTCGAGTCGCTCCCATCCAGCGCCATGCCGTCATAGAGGCCCTTGTTTGCCTCGATTAGGTTCAGCTCGCCCGAGGCGCGCGAGGCGAAGAACGCAGCGAGTTCGCCGCCCGCCATGGTGTTGAAGTCGAGATTGTAACACGCCTGCCCCGAGGCGGCGGAGAGCCACATCGGGTCTATGTAGTCCGGCCCCTTCTTGAATGCCCCCAGCGCCACGCCGCGCGCGGCAAGGGCCGCCGCCAGCCCGGTGGCGATCACCGTCTTGCCCGAGCTTTTATGCGCGGCGGATATGAGGAAGCGCGGCGCCTGCATCAGGCGCTGGCCGGGATGCGGCCGCGGTCGCGGGCGGCCCATATCTCGCGCGCCTTTGCATCAGCTTCTTTCATGCTGTCGGCCTTGCCCATGGTCCTGAGCGCGATGGCCATGGAGCCGGTCACCGCCGCTTCGCCGTATTCATCCGCCTCGCCCTCCCAGACGCGGGCAAGGCGGGCGATATCCATTTCCTCATCCCTGGGCGCATGGCCCTCGAGCAGGGCGGGCCAGGTCTCGACTGTGGGCTCTTCTGCCCCGAGGCTGTTCCACACCTGCGTCGGCTTGTTGGGCCGGCGCTCGGCCTCGCCGCCATCGCCGCGAAACACCGAGAAGCTCTCCATCTCCATGATCCGCGCAGCACCTGCATGGATATCCATGAATCCGCGATGAAAGATCCCCACCACCACCGAGGGCGCGTCAAAAGGGTTCAGCATCCGGGTGAAGCTGTGCACCGGGCTGCGCAGGCCGAGGATCGGGCGCAGGTTGATCATGTGCTTGAGCGGCGGGCTCAGTACTTCCAGCGGCATATAGGCAAAACCCGAGGCGCGGATGTGCCCCGCCGCCGCCTCGAAGCCGTCGGCAATCGGCACGCCGAGGCTTTCGAGCACCTCGCGGGTATAGACACGGCCGGGCGTGTGGCCCTCGGTGCCGTGCATCAGCACCCTGTAGCCGGCCCCCACCAGCGCCAGCGCGCTCAGGATATACCACGGCAGCTGCACCCGCTTGCCGGCATAGGACGACCAGTCGAGATCGACAGCGGGCAGGTCAGCGGGGCGCTTGAAAGTCGCCCGGGTACCCATGGCAAAACCGGCGATCTCCTCGGGCGCTTCTTCCTTGAGCCTGAGCAGCATGAGAAAAGCGCCGATCTGTTCGGGCTCGGCCTCGCCGCAGAGCAGCATCTCCATCGCCTCTCGGCTTTCCTCCAGCGTCAGGTGGCGCTGCTTGGTCTTGCCGCGCCCGAGGATGGCGACGAATTTGGAAAACGGGTGTTGTTTCATGCGCGCTCCCGGATTGATGACGATATGGGCCATTCCCGTGACAGGTATAGCCCATATCGGATCAGAAGATGCAATCGGTGCGTGCCGCAACCGGCTCAGTCGGGGTAATTCGCATCCGACAGGTTGGTGGGCAGAACCCGCAGGATCTTCGCCCCCAAGCCAGCCGCCAGCAGCGCGAGCGCCACCCCGCCAAGGCCAAGGGCAAGCTCGTAGATCGTGGGCGAGTAGCTGTTGACCACGCCTTCGTTGAAACCCTCAAGCACCTCGTAGCCGGGGAAGATCTGCAGCGGATAGGCCTGCCCGCCGATCACGATCACATAGATCTGGGCGAGCCCACCAAGGATCACCAGGAACGACGCGAGGATCGTCGATGCTCGCGACGGGCGCAGGAAAACCAGCGCCATCGGCACCAGCGCGCCCAGCACCACCTGCACCAGCCAGAACAGCGTGGTATAAGCCCCGCCGTCGAGCAGGATGAAGCGCTCGATACCCGCATGTTCCTCGGCATAAAGCGCGGTCAGGTGCTGAACGATGGTGAAATACAGTACCACTGCAACAAAGACCCCGAGAAGATTGCCTAGCCGCAGCATCAGCTTGTCGCCAAAGATGCGCCCGTCGAGCCTGAACAGGGCGAGAGTCACGAGGATGAACAGGGCAAGCCCGAAGGCAAAGCTCATGGCGATGAACAGAGGGCCCATGATTGCCGCGTCATAGCCCGGACGCGCCACCAGCCAGCCGAAGATCGAGCCGGTTCCCGTGGTCAGGATCAGCCGCCAGGTAAAGGCGGCGATGCCGGCGGCCTTGTGCACCCGAGGCGAAAGCCCCTGGGTCATCTGCACCACCAGATAGGCCCCGACAATGGCAAAGAAGCCATTGTACAGAATCATGTTCCAGGCAAAGATCGAGGTGAAGTTATACTTGGTCATGGCGACGATCAGCCGGTCAGGCCGGCCGAGGTCCAGCACCAGGATGGCGAGCCCGCCCAGCAGCACCGTGATCGACAGAAGCGCCGAGAAGCGGGCCATGGGCTTGTAGGCCTTCTTGCCGAAGACCGACGAGATCGAGGCCACATTGAGCACCCCCGACGCGGCGACGATCAGGAAGATCGCGAAGACATGCGGCAGGCCCCAGACGATCTGGTTGTTCATGCCGGTGATGATGTGGCCGTAATGCTCGATGGTGAGCACAGCAAGCCCGGCGGCGCCGATAATGGCGGCCAGCAAAATGGCCACGCCCCAGGAGGCGGGGGTCGCCTTGATGGTGCGGTAGATCGTGCGTTCCATGGTCTTTCCCCGTCAGAGATTCTGGTAGCGGACGCCCGGATTGAGCTCGAGGTCGGCACGCAGGGCGATGGAGGAGTATTGCTTCAACGCCCTGGAAATGGGGCTTTCCGGGTCTTTCAGGTCGCCAAACAGGATGGCCGAGTTACCGGAAGCCTCGCAGGCTTCGACGCAGGCGGGGATACGGCCCCTGTCCACCCGGTGCACGCAGAGGGTACAGCTTTCGACCACGCCCTTGCCGCGGGGCGCATTCACGCTCTGCTCGGGCACGTCGCTGTGGACGAAGGAGCGCGCCTTGAACGGGCAGGCCATCATGCAATAGCGGCAGCCGATGCAGATATGCTTGTCCACCAGCACGATCCCGTCCACCCGCTGCATGGAGGCACCGGTAGGGCAGACATCGACGCAGGGCGGGCTCTCGCAATGCTGGCACATCACCGGCGCGCTGACCTGGCGGCCGGTATGCTTGTCCCTGAGCGTGACCTTGCGGATCCAGGCGCTCTCGGTCTCGGGGCCGGAATGCTCGCCGCCGTCATTGCCCCAGCCGTTTTCGGTCTTGCAGGCAGTAACGCAGGCGGAACAGTCGGCGGCGCATTTGTTGGCATCGATCAGAAGCCCCCAGCGTTTGCCGGCATCGGCCCTGGCGGCATTGGCCTCGGAACCGCCAAAAGTCATCAGCGTCACGCCCGGCGCGAGCGTGAGAGTGGCCACCGCCGCGCCGGATTTCAGAATGTCGCGGCGGGTCATTTCTGCACGGTTGGTCATTGGCTGGCCTCCGATTCATCGGCTTCCAGAGCCTTCAGGCGCTCGAGATAGGCGGCGATGGAATTGGGCTCTTCGGGCGTGGCCATCAGGCGGTTCGCCACATTGTCCGACGGGGTGGAGCGATGGCATGTGAAGCAATCGGGCTTCACCGCCGCATAATCGTGGCATACCCGGCAGAAATGGCGCTCGTCCTCGATCGTGACCGCTTCGCCCGCCTCATCCTTCACCGTATGGCAGTCGAAACATGACTCCAGGGAAGCCCGGATATCCTCGCGCTCGCCCTCGCGCAGGGTCAGGTCGCGATCATGGAGCAGCAGCGTCATGTGATTCTTGCGCCAGTATTCGTTGCCCTCGGGATGGGGCTCACCCGTGGCCTTGGGCACTGCGGGCAAGCCCTCGTGGTCATCCGCATGGAGCGGCAACGACAGGCCCAGGAGGACCAAGAATGCCAGGATCAGCCGCATGGTTACTCCCCAAGACCCATCTTGATATAGCCCGTCGGGCAAACGTCGGAGCAGATATGGCAACCGATGCAGCGGGTATAGTCGGTAAAGACATAACGCCCGACGGCACGGTCCTTTTTCGGCACCCGATGCACCGCGTCCTGCGGGCAGAAGATCACGCAATTGTCGCATTCGAAGCACATGCCGCAGGACATGCAACGTTCGCCTTCCTTCTTCGCCTGCTCCTCGGTGTAGCCGATGATCCGCTCCTCGAAATTGCCGATCACCTCGTCACCTTCGATATGCTTCTCCTGGCGCACCTCGCGCGGGACATATTCGAAATGCCCCTTGAACAGCTCCGTATGCGGGATGATCTGGCTGTCGGAGCGGTCTTCAAAATTGTGAATGGCGAAGTCAGATGCGCTGGTGCCCCGGGTCTGGGTATGGTCGTATTCCGAAGGTTCCTTTCCCCGGCGGCGCAGCTCTTCGAGCAGGTTGAAATGATGCACGTCCACCTTCGGACGCTTCTCCACCTCGCCATCGTCGAAATAATCGGTGATAGCTTCGGCGGCGATACGGCCATGGCCGATCGCGGTGGTCAGCAGGTGGGGCTTGACGATATCGCCGCCGGCAAAGTGCTTGGCCCGGCCCTTGACCGCATAGGTGCCGTCGATGTCGATGAAGCCGCGGCCATTGTCGAGCTCCTCAACCCCTTCGAGGTCGCCATACTGGCCGATGGCGGCGATGATGATGTCGCATTCGAGCTCGAATTCGGTACCTTCGATCGGCTCCGGCACGTTGCCCTTCATCGTGCATTCGCACATCTTCAGGGCACGGGCGCGGCCGTTCTCATCCTTGAGCACTTCAAGCGGCATGACCCCGCCTCTGATCTCGACGCCCTCGCGCTTCGCATCCTCGCGCTCGTGCTCGGCGGCGGTCATCTCCTCGACCGGGAACAGCGAGGTCAGCGTAGCCTGAATGCCCTCGCGCACCAGCGCGCCGGCAGCATCGGAAGCGGTGAAGTCGATCACCGAACCGGAAGCGTGCTCGGCCGGCTTGACCTCGGTGATGTGACCGAGGCGGCGGGCCACCGAAGCCACGTCGATGGAGGTATCGCCGCCGCCGACCACGACGACCTTCTTGGCGGTGCCGAAGACCCAGCCCTTGTTGAAGGCGTCGAGGAACTCGATCCCCTCGATGCAGTTCTCAGTGCCTTCCCAGCCTTCGATGGGCAGCGGGCGGCCCTTCTGCGCGCCCAGCGCCCAGAAAACGGCATCGAAGCTCTTATCGATCTCTTCCAGTGATACGTCCGTACCGACGTGGGTATTGGTGTGCACGTCCACGCCCATGTCGATGATGCGGCCGATTTCCTTGTCCAGCATCTCGCGCGGCGTCCGGTAGCCGGGAATACCGTAGCGCATCATGCCGCCGAGCTCTTCGTTGGCCTCGAAGAGGGTCACTTCGTGCCCGTCGAGGCGCAGGAAGTAGGCAGCCGACAGGCCGGCGGGGCCGCCGCCGATCACCGCGACCTTGCGGCCGGTCGGCGCACCGGGCTCGGGCATCTTCACGTCATTGTCATTGGCCCAGTCGCCGACATATTGCTCGACGCCATTGATGCCGACATAATCATCCACCTCGTTGCGGTTGCAGCCGGCCTCGCAGGGGGCGGGGCAGACCCGGCCCATGGTGGCCGGGAACGGGTTGGCCGAAACCATGCGCTGGAAGGCGTATTCCTGCCACGGCATGTCGGGATCGGCGGGCTTGTCCATGCCGCGGGCGATGGCCAGCCAGCCGCGGATCTCGTGACCGGAAGGGCAGGAGCCCTGGCACGGCGGGGTCTTGGCGATGTAAGTCGGGCACTTGTAGGACTTGTCCTGGGTGAAGATCTTTTCCTCCAGGTCCCAGTCGCTGGCGCGCTCACCTTCCCTGAAACGCCGAAATGTGGGCTTTTCCTTGGGGGTCATGTCGTTCATGGCTGTTCCTCCGCTTTCGCGCCGTCGGCGTCATCTTCTTCCGTTTCCTGGCCCGTGAGGATGATCGCGTTGGACACCAGCTGGTGTACCGATACGATCGAATCCATTTCGTAGCCGTATTTGGGCATGACCTTGGAGAACTGTGTCTTGCAGATGGCGCAGATCGCCGCCATATGGGTCACGCCGTGGTCTTCCGTCACCTGCTGGAGCGCGGTCATGCGAGGGCTTGCGCCCTTGATGCGCAGGTCCATCAGGTCATCCGTCAGCAGCCCGCCGCCGCCGCCACAGCAAAGCGTGGCTTCGCGGATGGTCTCCTCGGGCATGTCGTAGAAATGGTTGCAGACGGCCTTGATCACGTTGCGCGGGATCTCGAACTGGCCGCCCGGTTCGTCACCCATGCGGCTGGCGCGCGCCACATTACAGCTGTCGTGATAGGTCAGCCTGTAATGATCGTTTTTCGATTTGTCGAATTTCAGCTTACCCTTCTGGATCGCGTCCCAAGTGTATTCGAGAATATGCTGCGGAATCGGATAATTCTGATCGAGGAAGTCGAACGGCCCCGCCAGCGTGTTGAGGAAACTGTAGGCCACCCGCCAGGCGTGACCGCATTCACCGAAGACGATCCGCTTTACACCCAGATCCTCGGCCGCCTTGCGGATACGCAGCGCCACTTCGCGCATGTTCTCGTAGGAGCCGATGAACAGGCCGAAATTCGCCGCCTCGGAGGCATAGGAGCTGAGCGTCCAGGAAGCACCGGTCTCGTGGAAGACCTTGGCATAGCCGATCAGCCCGTCGATATGCGGCTCGGCGAAGAAATCGGCCGAGGGCGTGACCAGCAGGATATCGGCGCCCTTTTCGTCCAGCGGCAGTCGGACCGAGACGCCAGTATCGTCCTCGATATCCTCTTCGAGATCCTCGAGGGTGGCCTTCAGCGCCTTGCCCGGCAGGCCGAGATTGTTGCCGACCTTGTGCACCTTGCCGATGATCTCGTTGGAATATTTCATGCCGATACCGACATGATCGAGAATATCGCGCGCGGCCATGGTGATCTCGGCGGTGTCGATGCCGTAGGGGCAGAAGACCGAACAGCGGCGGCACTCGGAGCACTGGTGGTAGTAGCTGTACCACTCCTTGAGCACGTCTTCGGTCAGATCCCGCGCGCCCACCAGCCACGGGAAATACTTGCCCGCGAAGGTGTAATAGCGGCGATAGACCGAGCGCAGCAGATCCTGGCGGGCGACCGGCATGTTATTGGGGTCGCCGGTGCCGAGGTAATAGTGACACTTGTCGGTGCAGGCGCCGCATTTGACGCACATGTCCAGGTAGACCTGAAAAGCGCGGTTCTTCCTGGCCAGTTCGCCCATATAGGCAATGGCCTTTTCCTTCCAGTCGGGCACAAGCTCGCCGGGGAAACCCAGCGCCTCGTTGTGCTCGGGAGCGGCGCGGAAAGGCTCCAGCCCCTCCATCGCCCCGCATTTGAATTCGGGAAGCTTCAGCGGGAATTCCCGCTCCGGTACTGCCTTGTCGCCGTCAGCCATGCCTACTTCTCCAGCTCGGCGGCCCAGGGGGCCAGATGGCGCTTCTCACGCGCATTGTCTACCTGGTTGCGCGACGGGCTGAAGAAGACGCCCGGCACATGCAGGAGTTTGGAAATCGGGAAGACTATCATCAGCACCGCAACCAGCGCCAAATGCGCAAGCAGGTTGAAATCACCGGGCAATTCTCCGATGCGGAAACGCAGGAGGCCGGTCATGTAACTCTTGACCATGACGATGTCCGTATGCGCGACCCAGCGCATGGAAAGGCCGGTGACCACGATCAGTAGCAGCAAGACCAGCATCAGGTAATCGGACGGCGCCGAAATATACCGCACCCGGTTGACGAGAAAGCGGCGGGCCAGCAGGCCGGCAAGACCGATCAGCATAGTAAAGCCCGCATAGGTACCAAAGGGCTGCGCCAGTTCGACGATCCACCAGATATTTTCCTGGAAGTAGCGCACATGGCGCAGCAGGACCAGCCACATGGACATATGAAACATCCAGCCCAGCGCCCAGATCCACTTGTTCGACTTGAACAGGCTCTGGAAGAACACCACTTCCATGAATATGCGCAGGACGACACCGCCCAGCGTGGTCGGGGCAGGCGTGGTCGGAATCTTAAGTGGCGCCGGGGTGCGCGCGTAAACCCAGATCTTGCGAACCAGACCCGCAACCAGCAACAAGGTCGCCACATAAAACAGCAATGCGTAAATCGTGCCCAGCACGCGGACTCCTCCCGTTCCCTGGCCTGAAGTTGTCATTTTCAGGCTCTTGGGGCTCTCGATACCCCGGCACCTCCTCCAGGCACCGGGGCAGGGCTTCTTATCGTATCAGACGCAGCCGGTCGGCTTGGGAAGGCCCGCGATCTTGCAGGCCTGCTTGGCCGGACCATAGGGGAACAGTTCGTACATGTACTTGTTGTTACCCTTTTCCGGGCCCATGGACTTTTTCAGCGCCTTGATCAGCACGCGAACCGCCGGGGCGATCTGGTATTCGTCGTAATAATCACGCAGGAAGTTCACCACCTCCCAGCGCTCTTCGTCCATTTCGATATCTTCGGACTTGGCGATCACCTCGGCCAGCTCCGGCGACCAGTCGCTCAGATTGATGATGTAGCCCTCTTCGTCAGCGGGGACAGTCTTGCCATCGACAGTGTATTCCATTTTCGTTCCTCCTATAGGCGCCCTGCCATCCAGGGCGGCAATTTCAAAGCCAGGCTTGTGTGCGGTCGTGTTTGGCGACCAGTTCCACAAACCCCGTGTAATCCACGCCCTCGATACCCTCAAGCAGGCGGGAGCTGTCCACCCCGCGCGCAGCCATGTCGGGCATGAGCACATAGAGCGACACCTTCTTCCCCATTTCCTCGACAATGGGCGCCATCTGGCCGCCGGCGAGGCCGCCGTAGATGCCATCCTCGATCATCAGCACCGCGTCGCCATCCTTGCAGTGGTTGAGACACGACACTAGGGACTGGGTCATGTAGGGAGACTTGTTTACCGTATGAAGCGTTGACATCTTTCCCCCTCAGAAGCTCAGGATGACATCTTGTTCGGCCATCACGTCGGCCATTTCGGCACGGCTGATGACGCGGATCGAGGGCTTTTCGGCCCAATCGTCATCCTCGTCCTCATACATGATTTCCTGCAGGTCGTCCTCGGTCAGGCCGCGCTCTTCAAGGCTTTCGCGCTCGACATAGAGCCGGGTCACGTCGTAATCGCCCAGCGCCCGGAAGGTGGGCGAGAAGTTCTTCACCCCGATGCCGTCGGTTTCCTGGCTTTTGGTCAACTGAAACACGCCATCATCGAGGAAGGCCAGCGCCACATCCTGCTCAAAAGCTGCACCGATCAGCACCACCTCGAGGCTTTCCAGCGCATAGATGGTACCATAGGGCGCCTTTCGGTTCACATAGAGGAATTTCTTCACGTCAGACATGTCTTCCTCCTAGTCCCCGAAGGTCACCAGACGGTCGGTCTGGATCCCCATTTCGATCAGTTGCCCGAGCCCCGAGATGCGAAAACCCTCGGCGATGTTATCCGCATCCTTTCCCTGGCGCTCGGCCTCATTCTTGTCGAGGATGCCACGCCGCTGGGCGGCAGCGATGCAGACCACCAGGTCAACGCCATGCTCCTTGGCAAGGCTGGTCCAGTTCTCCTGGATATTGCGCTCGTCCTGCGGCGGCACGGAAAGCCGCGTCGAGACGTTGACGCCATCATGGTAGAAGAACACCCGCGGCACTTCGTGGCCGGCGGCAAGCGCCGCTTTCACGAAGTTATAGGCCGAATCCACCGCCTGGTGGGTATAGGGGCCTTCGCTGACGAGAACACCGATTTTCACGTTTCTCTCTCCTTGAAAGTGAGCGCAGGCCTCAGAAATGGACGTGAGCAGACATGTTCATGGTCTTGCGCGCACCGGTCCAGGTATCCAGGTGGTGCTTGGTAAAGGCGAGACCCGTCAGCTCGAAGAACCGGGTCCAGCCGATGCGCTCGATCCACTCGCCCATGCGCTCCCAGTGCTTGGCGTCCTTCTTGTAGGTATCGACGATCTTGCGGACCACCTCGCGCACCTCCGGCCAATGTGGCGGGTTGTTGGGCAGGTTGGCCACCGCCAGCTTGTGGAAGGTCGGCTTGGAGCGGGCATTGGAATGCTTGCCGCCCACCCAGATCGCGATCTTGGTCGATTCCTCGCCGTTGATCTGCATCGGCGGGCAGGGCGGATAACAGGCGCCGCAGCAGACGCATTTCTTTTCGTCCACCTCAAGCGAAGGCTTGCCGTTGACCATGGCGGGACGGATCGCCGCCACCGGGCAGCGGGCCACGACGGCCGGGCGCTCGCAGACATTGGCCACGAGGTCGTGATTGATCTTGGGCGGCTTGGTGTACTGGACATTCACGGCGATGTCGCCCTGGCCGCCGCAATTGATCTGACAGCACGAGGTCGTGATGCGCACGCGGTTGGGCATCTTTTCCTCGACAAAATCCTTGTACAGCTCGTCCATCAGGCTCTTGACCACGCCCGAAGCATCGGTGCCGGGGATGTCGCAATGCAGCCAGCCCTGGGTGTGGCTGATCATCGACACCGAAGCGCCGGTGCCGCCGACCGGGAAGCCCTCTTCATTGAGCCGCTCGATCAGCGGGGCCACCTTGTCATGGTCGCCGACGAGGAACTCGATATTGGAGCGAGTGGTGAAGCGGACATAGCCATCGGAGAACTCATCGGCAATGTCGGCGAGCTTGCGGATAGTGAACACGTCCATCTGGCGCTGGGTGCCGGCGCGGACGGTCCAGATCTCGTCGCCGGACTTGGCCACATGGTGCAGAACGCCGGGGCGCTCGCGGTCATGCCATGCCCAGTTGCCGTAATTCTTCTTCATGATCGGGTGCATGAAGGGAAACGGATCCGGGACACCGACTTCATCGGGCATGCGGGGCTTGGTGGCTTGGTCTTTCATTCTCTTCCTCCCATTCCGCGCTGCCTCCGGGGAGGCAGCCGCGGAACATTGAACGTTCAGGATATCTGCGGCTTACTCGGCGTGAGCGTTGGCTCCGGTCTCACGCGCGCGCCGCTCGAACCACTTCTGGGCCTCTTCATCGAAGTCATCCGTACGCACATAGCACGAGGTGCGCGGGTGATTGACCATATTCGGGTCCGCATCCACCCCGACTGCCTCCAGGAAGGCAGGAAGACCGATGCGGTCGATGGTCTCGCCGATCCGCTCGTGCTCGAGAGCATTGTCGGCAAAGAATTCGATGCAGGTCTCGGCGAAATCCTCCAGCTCTTCCCAGTCCTCTTCGGTCTCGAGCTTGATGAAGGGCTTGATCATGATGCCCATCAGATCGCCGATCTTCAGCGCCCGCTTGCCGCCGATCATGATCGAGGCGCCGCGGTCGTCGCCCGGGCTCAGCGCCTTGGTCATCACGTTGATGCAGTGCATGCAGCGCACGCAGGACGAATTGTCGATCTCCAGCGTATCGTCGTCATGCAGGCTGATGGCGCGAGTCGGGCACATGTTGACCACCGTGTCGATGGTGTATTTGCGGCCGACCTCGGCGATGTGCTCCTTGACCTTCTCCTGGTCGATCTTGATGTCGTCGCGCCAGGTGCCGATCACCGCGAAGTCGGCGCGGTGGATGGCATTCACGCAGTCATTGGCGCAGCCCGAGAACTTGAACTTGAACTTGTAGGGCAGCGCCGGGCGGTGCATCTCGTCGAGAAACTTGTTGATGATGCGGCGGTGGGCCTGCACCTCGTCGTAGCAGGACTGCTCGCAGCGGGCATGGCCGACGCAGGACATCGCCGTGCGCAGGGCCGGGCCGGCACCGCCGAGGTCGAAGCCGAGCTCGTTGAGCGCGTCAAAGGCCGGCTGGGCATTCTCCGAGGAGCAGCCCTGGAACATGATGTCGCCCGACTGGCCGTGGAAGGCGATCAGGCCGGAGCCGTGCTCCTCCCAGATATCCGCAAACTTGCGCAGCAGGTCCGAAGTGTAGTGGTAGCCCGCAGGCGGCATCACCCGCAGGGTATGGAATTCCTTCGACTCCGGGAACTGTTCCGCCACCTCGGAAAAACGGGGGATGATCCCGCCGCCATAGCCGAGAACCGAAAGCGTGCCGCCCTTCCAGAAGCCGAGCTTCTTTTCGTAGGAGTGGTTCAGCTGGCCCAGAAGGTCGTTCATCATCTTCTGGTTGTTTTCCGTGCCCTCGTCGCGCAGGCGCTTCAGACCGGTAACGAAGCTCGGCCACTTGCCGCCCTCGAGCTCGTCAAGCATCGGCGTCGGGTGCTTGCCTTTCGATTCGTCTTTCATGTTGTTCCTCCCTTACGAGTGTTCGCGCAAACTGTTCAGACCCTGCGGCCGGGGGGGATTCTATGCGGTGATTCTTAACGAACCGACAACGCAAACCTCACCACCCTGCAAAGAGTGCCATTGCCAAATAATCTATACATCTGGATAAACGAATGTAAGAGAAAAAATCAACTGCGGCGAAATATTCGGAATGATTCCAATATTGCTGCGAGTGCATAATTACTTGCGGTCCAGGGGGCGATTCATAACATGACGGAAAAAAAGGGATTTTTCTGGAATCGACCAGAAACCTATCGTTTTTATCAGGATTGGCGCGCAGCACGGATTTCCGCCTCCGAATCGGCCCGCAAGCTCGGATTCGTGGTGCTCGACAGCCTTGCGAATCCCTCTGATTCGCAGATTTCCGAGATCGTTCGCCGGGTAAGAGAATCAAATTTCACGCTTTACGAGGCTCCCCAGGGCGAGGATTTGCGCGCGGATCTTAGGGCTTTTGCCGAACGTTTCGGCCTTCGTATCGCGGAGAGGCACAGAAGCGCGGGCGAGCAGGGGATTGTCGCGCTGACGGAAACAGACGCCCCGAGCCAGCGCGGCTATATCCCATACAGCAAGCGCAAGATGGGCTGGCATACCGATGGCTATTACAATGCCTCCGAAGAGCGGATCAGCGCCATGGTGCTGCATTGCGCGCGCCCGGCCGAGGACGGGGGCGAAAATCACCTGCTCGACCATACCATCGCCTTCATCCGGCTGATGGACGAAAACCCCGCCTATATAGAAGCGCTGATGCACCCCGAAGCCATGACCATCCCCGAAAACCGCGAGCCGGACGGCAACCTGCGCCCGGCTTCGGTCGGCCCGGTCTTTTACGGCGACCCGGAGACCGGCGCGCTGCAGATGCGCTACACCGCCCGCACCCGCTCCATCGAATGGCGCGACGATCCGCTGACCCGCGAGGCGGTGGCTTTTCTCCGGCACATCCTTGAAGACCCCGATCCGCTGACCATCTCGGTAAGGTTCAGGGCCGGCCAGGGCGTGCTGTGCAACAATGTGCTGCATGACCGCACCGGCTTTGACGCCGGAAAGGTGGAAAAATCGCCGCGCGTGATGTATCGTGTGCGGTTCAGCAACCGTGTGAAAGGAACCTGACATGGCTGACGAAACGACCCAGGCCCATCATGCTCTGTTGAGCGATCTGATCATCGGCCACCCGGAAGTGACTTCCTTTGCCGAACTGGAAAAGCTGGTCGCCCATGCGGGGGAGTCGGGCATCATGCACCTGCAATTCGACATCAAGCCCGATTACAAGGACACCCCGCGCAAGTGGGAATGGCTGCTGGAGGCCGCGTTTACCCGCGGGCTGAAATATGACTGAGGGCCTGCGTGACCTGGCCGCCTTCGCCCTGCCCTATTCGCGCAAGGCCGAGCTGCGCGAATATACCTATGAAAGCGGCATGAAGATGCTGCGCCTGGTGCTGCGCGAGGGCAAGCGCATCACCCAGGTAGAGATGGACGCCGACACGGCCAGCGCCATTGCCGGCGAGATGCTCGCCTGGGCCAAGACACAGTGCGGGGAGCAGGCGTGATGGATTATCTGCCGCTGTTTCTCGACATCAAGGGCAAGCGCGTGATCGTGGACGGGGGCGAAACCGTCGCCGCGCGCCGCGCCGAGCGCGCCCTTGCCGCCGGCGCGCTGGTCGAGCTTTTCGACCCGGAGCCGGGCGAGGAGGTCCGCGCGCTCTTTGGCCACGAGAACCTGACCCATCATGCCCGGGTGCCGGTTGCAGCGGATTTCGAGGGCTGTTTCATCGCCTATGGCGCCAGCGAAGAGCCCGAGCGCGACCAGCTTCTGGCCGAGGCCGGGCGCGCCGCCGGGGCGCTGGTCAATGTCGCCGATGTGCGCCGCTACTGCGATTTCATCACCCCGAGCGTGGTCGAGCGCGACCCGATCACCATCGCCATTTCCACAGGCGGCGCGGCCCCGGTGATCGCCCGCAACCTGCGCGCCCGGATCGAGGCCATGCTGCCCGACGGCTATGGGCGGCTGGCGAGCTTTGCCGCGCGGTTTCGCCAGAAGATCGCCGAGCGGATCAGCGACGGTCGCGGGCGCCGGCGCTTCTGGGAAGACATGATCGAGGGGCGCGCGGGCGATGCCTTCCTCGCCGGGCGCGAGGCCGATGCGGTGGCGCAGATCGAAGCGGACCTGGAGACCGCAGGCCCCGTCACCGGCGAGGTCTGGCTGGTCGGCGCCGGTCCTGGCGACCCGGACCTCCTGACCTTCAAGGCGCTGAGACTGATGCAGCATGCCGACGTGGTGCTTTATGACCGGCTGGTGGGCCCCGGCATCCTCGAGCTTTCGCGCCGCGACGCGCGCCGGATCAATGTCGGCAAGCGCCCCGGCTACCATGCCCTGAAGCAGGACGAGATCACCGCGCTGATGATCAGGCTGGCAAAGGAAGGCAACCGGGTGTTGCGGCTCAAGGGGGGCGATCCGTTCATCTTCGGGCGCGGCGGCGAGGAACTCGAGGACGTGGCCCGCGCCGGCATCCCGGTGCAGGTGATTCCCGGCATCACCGCCGCCGCCGGCTGCGGCGCCTGCGCCGGCA
This sequence comes from Paracoccaceae bacterium, assembly GCA_027045905.1. Classification (GTDB taxonomy): domain Bacteria; phylum Pseudomonadota; class Alphaproteobacteria; order Rhodobacterales; family Rhodobacteraceae; genus JAAEUB01. The sequence continues at coordinate 13,606 of JALTZY010000367.1, read as the reverse complement.
TCCCGCTCACCCACCGCGATCACGCGCAATCGGTGGTGTTTGTCACCGCTCACGGTGCTGCGGGCGTGCTGGCCCATGACTGGACCCGACTGGCCCGGCCGGGCCAGACCGTGGTGGTCTATATGGGCCTTGGCAGCCTCGGCCAGATCACCGCCGCGGCGCTCGAGCAGGGCGTACGCCCTGACCTTCCGGTGGCGGTGATCGACAATGGCTCGCGGCAGAACCAGAGGGTGATATCGGCAACTCTGGAGACGATCGAGAGCAAAGCGCGGGCGGCCGATCTCAAGGGCCCGGCGCTGATCGTCATGGGTGACGTGGTGACCATGCGCGACAAGCTGGGCTATACCGGGGTGGCCGAAGAACACGTTTCGCTGGATATCGGCGCGCAGACCGGGCTTTGAAGGATTTCGCCCTGGCTGGGGGCGCTGCCCCCAGACCCCCGGAGTATTGAGAGAAAGATGAAAGGGCTTTCCCGAACCGGGTCGCCGGTATAGCCTGCGTGTGTGGATTATTCGAAAATCGTCGATGCGGAGACCTGGGATTTCATCCACCGCACCGAGGCGCATTATCCGCCGGGGCGGTGGGTGATGAGCATCGCCGATCAACGGCGGGTCCATGACGAGATGTGCCGCGCGTTCTTTAGCGGCTATCCGTCAGGGTTCAGCGCCCGGGATACCTCCATGGGCGGAGCACCGGTGCGCATCTACCAGCATGGCGCGCCGGCGTTCAGCCTGGTGTATCTGCATGGGGTGAGCTGATAATCGGCGAGATCAGCGCACTGGGGCGGGGTGAGCCCTTCCTCCCTGCCCTGTGAGGCGCTAGAGATGCGCGGAAGCCAGAAGCAACCCGAAGGGGGAGAGGCCGCATGACCCAACGCCTGCACCTTGTTTTCGGCGGCGAACTCGTGGATCCGGCGCATAACGTGTTTCGCAATGTCGATGACATTCATATCGTCGGAATATTTCCCGACTATGCCAGCGCCTATGATGCCTGGAAGGCCGAAGCGCACCGCACCGTGGACAATGCCCATATGCGTTACTTCATCGCCCATCTGCACCGGCTTCGCGACGAGGCGGTGGAAGCATCGCCGACCGAAGAGTTGGGCGAGTAGGATACCGTGGGCACGCGACCGGGTTTGCCGCTTCTGGGGCCGGGCAGGGGCCGACGGCAGGAGGCACGCGCGCGCCAGAGGCTCGAACGCGAAGTTGCACAGGGGCGCGAACACCCGGAGCGCGGCCGGGAGCGGCTGGGCATTTCCGGCACGACTCGCCCAAAGGGGCCGCTGGTCTGGCTGCACTGCGCGCGCGAGAATGACGCGCTCGACCATCTGGCGCTGATAGAGCGGCTGCGGCTGGAGCGCGAGGAGGTGAACTTCTTGCTGACCACTTCCGTTTACGATCCGGAACTGCCGCTGCAGGGGCACCTGCCCGTGCGCTGTTTTCACCAGTATTTTCCCTATGAGGAAGGACCGGGTCTCGACAGACTGCTGGAGCACTGGCAACCGGACAGCTGCATCTGGCTGGAAGAGGCTCCGAACCCCGCCGCCATCGAAGCCCTGAGCCGGCACGCAGTCCCCCTGTTCTGGGCCAATGCGGCAATGCCCGATGACAGGATCCACAAGCTGCGCTGGTTTGCCGGATCGGCGCGCCGCATCTTTGGCCGGTTCAGCTACATTCTGGCCGTGGACGGACGCTCGGCACGCAACCTGCGCCGCCTGGGCGTGGCCGAAGATCGGCTCGAAGTGCTTGGCCGCCTGTGCGATCTGCCGCCGCCGCTGGAATGCGCTGAAACCGAACGCGAAAGGTTGGCCGAACGGCTGGCGGCCCGCCCGGTATGGCTGGCTGCCGGACTCGACCGCGCGGAAGAAACGCCGGTAATCAGTGCCCACCGCCAGGTCTCACGCCGGGCACACCGCTATCTGTTGATCCTGATCCCCTCCGAAGCTCGGCGCGGTGCCGAACTGGCCCGGGAACTGGAACGGGAGGGCTGGATCATTGCCTTGCGCTCGGCCGGGCAGGAGCCGGGTGAGGACACGCAGATCTTCATCGCTGACGAGCCGGGCGAACTGGGCCTGATGCTGCACCTGTCCCCGATCGCCTTTTTCGGCCGAACCCTCGCCGATAGCAACGAAGCGCCCGAAGATCCATTTCATGCCGCGGCGCTGGGAGCGGCACTGCTGCACGGGCCGAGAACCGGTGCCTTTGGTCCGCGCTTCGCCCGGCTGCGCTCTATCGGAGCGGCACACGAGGTCAGGACCGAACAGGAGCTTGCCCGCGAACTCGAATACCTGCTGGCCCCCGACAAGATTGCCGAAATGGCACAGGCCGCCTGGGATGTGACGACCAGCGGCGCGCTGGTCAGCGAGCGCTTGTGCGAGCTTGTCCATGACGCACTTGACGCACGGGGAGTATGATGCGCGCGCCGGCTCATTGGTTCACCCCGCCCGGGCGTCCCGGCTGGAAGGCCCGGCTTCTCTCACCCCTGGGCTGGCTCTATGGGCGAGCCACGGCCTGGCGCCTGGCCCGCGGCACGCGCACACGCCTGCCGGTTCCGGTCATCTGCCTGGGCAATCTCAATGCCGGCGGCACCGGCAAGACCCCCGGTGTCATCGCACTCTTGCAGATGCTGCAGGAGATGGGGCACCGGCCACATGTGGTCTCGCGCGGATATGGCGGCAGCGAGGCGGGGCCGCTCAGAGTGGACGAGCAGCGCCACGGAGCCGAACAGACCGGCGACGAACCACTTCTGATCGCCTCTTTCGGCCCCTGCTGGGTGGCCCGCGACCGGCTCGCCGGCGCCCGCGCCGCCATTGCCGCCGGAGCCGATGCGATCATCCTTGACGACGGCTTTCAGGACCCGGCGCTATTCCATGATCTCGCCATCGTCGTGGTGGATGCGGCAAAAGGCTTCGGCAATGGCCGCTGTATCCCTGCCGGCCCCCTGCGCGAGCCGGCCCCCATCGGGCTGAAACGTGCCGATTTCGTACTGAGCATCGGCCCGGAGCGGGCACAGGAGCGCTTCGGTTCGCAATGGGGCGCCGACCTGCCCTGCCCGCGCCTGCAGGGCGCGCTTGCGCCGCTGGAAACCGGAATCGACTGGCATGGAATGGAAGTGCTGGCCTTTGCCGGCATTGGTCACCCGGAGAAGTTCTTCGCCACGCTCCGGGGACTCGGCGCCGTCCTGCGCCGCAGCGAAGCCCTGGCCGACCACCAGAAGCTGAGCGATGCGTTGCTCCTGCGCCTCGAGGCCGAGGCCCTGGCTCTGGATGCGCAGATGGTAACCACGGAAAAGGACGCGGTGCGCCTGCCCGCGTCCTTCCGCTCCAAGGTCATCACCCTACCGGTGCGCTTGCAGCTTGCCGACCCGAATCTCCTGCGCGAGGCCCTGACGCGGCTGCTGCAGGAGTAAGGCCCGGACTACTCCGAAACCGAAGCCGCCAGATGCGCCTCGATTGCCTCCTTGAGGTCGCTGTAGGGCATGTTGGGAAACTTCTCGCCATTGATCATGAAGGTCGGCGTTGCATTGATCTCGTCGGCAGTGGAGTGATGCTGAAACGTCGCTACCAGACTCCTGGCCATGTCGGCATCCTCCAGGCAGGCGGTGATCTGCTCGTCTTCCAGACCGGCCAGGCGACCCATCTTGCGCAGGTTGTTTACCACTTCCTGCGGCTCTCCATTGCCCAGCCAGTCGCGCTGAGTACCGTAGATCATGTCATTCATGCCGAAATAGCGGGTGCCGTCACCGCAACGCGACAGCAGCGCGGCCCAGAGTCCGTAGCGGTCGAAATATATCTCGCGGTGGATGAAGCGCACCTTTCCGGTATCGATGTATTCGGCCTTGAGCAGCGGGAAAACCTCTTCGTGAAAGCGCGCGCAATGGGGGCAGGTATAGGACGCGTATTCGATCAGGGTGACCAGCGCATCGGGATCGCCCATGGTCATGTCTGGCGCAAGCGGCACCTCGGCAGTCGTATCCTGGGCAAAAGCGGCAAATCCGCCGGCAAATACCACCAGGACGGTAAGAAGCAGTGAAGCGAGTTTTTTCATCCGTGTTACCTTTTCGGTTTGTCCCTCAAGAATTCCGGCGGGCGAGAATATTCGCCCCAAGCGTCTCCAAAGCGGCCTTCAGGGCCTCGTTCTCGACCCCCTCGACTACCTGCGCTGCACGCGCGCGCCGTTCTCCGACCGGCTGGCGCGGCTGCCTTTTCGTCGGCTTCATCGGCGCAGGGGCGAAATCGGCCCGCCCTTCGGCAAAGCCCGTCGGCGCGGTCTGGGTGATGCGGATGCGGGATATGGCCGCATAACCATAGGCCGCGTTTACCCGCTCGCGCAGCCACTCCTTATGCATTTCCATGATCGGCGCATGCGCGCCGGTGGTGAGCAGCGTAAGCGTCGCCCCCATGCCGCTGCGGCCATACGAGACCTCAACCGGGCGTGCCATGGCGGCGATCTCCTGCCCGGCAATCTCGGCCCAGTGCGTAAGCAGCCGGGTCACGGCAAAGCCGCGCGATGCCCCGGCCTCGCGCACCCGGGCCTCGACCAGCCTGCCCGCACGGGCAAAGCCCCGGCCCCGTTCTCTCAGATATTGCGGTTTCATCTCTGGCATGTCCTCGACATGGCGCTATCTTACGGCAAAGGCGCCCACATGCCAGCCCAAAGCGAGAAGGGATAACGAACTTGTCAGATCTGCCCCCTGCCGGAAGGTTGCTGGACTGGTATGACCGGTACGCCCGGGACCTGCCCTGGCGGGTGCCGCCGCTGAGCGGGGCGCGGGCCGATCCCTACCGGGTCTGGCTCTCCGAAATCATGCTCCAGCAAACCGGGGTGGCAGTGGTACGTGACTACTTTCACCGCTTCATCGCCCGTTGGCCGGATGTCCATGCCCTTGCCCGCGCGCCCGAAGCCGATGTACTGGCCGAATGGGCCGGGCTCGGTTATTACGCCCGCGCCCGCAATCTGGTCAAATGCGCGCGCATGGTCTCGGCGGAACTTGGTGGTGTATTTCCAAGCGAACACAATGACTTGCTGAAGCTTCCCGGCATCGGCCCCTATACCGCCGCAGCAATCGCCGCCATTGCCTTCGGCCAGCCGGAAACGGTGGTGGACGGCAATGTGGAGCGGGTGATGGCGCGCCTGTTCTGTGTCGAGGAACCTCTGCCCGCCGCCAAGCCCGCCCTGCGCGCGCATGCGGCGCGCCTGACCCCCCGCACACGCCCCGGCGACTATGCCCAGGCAGTGATGGATCTGGGCGCCACCATCTGCACACCGGCGCGGCCCGATTGTCCCGCCTGCCCCTGGCGCAGCGCCTGCAAGGCCCATGCACGAGGCATCCAGGAAACGCTGCCCCGGCGCGCGCCCAGGCCCGCAAAACCCATCCGCCACGGACGGGTCTGGATCGCTCGCCGCGCCGATGGCGCCTGGCTCATGGAGCGCCGCCCGGCCAAAGGACTTCTGGGCGGAATGCTCGGCTGGCCCGGCGGTGCGTGGGAAAAGACGTCTGCCGACAGCCCGCCGCCGATCCGCGCCGACTGGCGGGCGCTTGACGAGCAGGTCCGCCACACCTTCACACATTTTCACCTGATTCTAAGCGTGAGCATTGCTACTGTACCGATCGGCACCACCCCCGATCACGGCTTTTTCATGCCAGTACCCGAGTTTCGCCCCACCGATCTGCCAAGCGTGATGCGCAAGGCATACAAACTGGCCGCAGCGGCCATTGCTTCGAATCCTGCGCCACTGTAGCCTTGTGCCCGAGAGGCGCGCTCATGCGAGGGAAAAACCATGCCCGGCTCTGCAACCGTCCGCCTGAGAAACGCGCTCCCGTTCTGGATCTCCTTATCGCTCGTGCCACTGGTGGTGGTTGCCGCCAGATATGGGGGCTGGGCGCTGCTGCTCCCTCCCGCCGCCGCCTGGTGGATGACCTCGCTCCTGGATGCGATCCTGGGCCGCAACACCGAGAATGCCGACCCGGACACGCCGGAGGAAGAGCTGTTCTGGTACCGCTTCATCACCCTCATCTGGCTGCCGGTGCAGGTGGCGCTGATCTATGGCGCGCTCTACTTCGTCACCCATACCGACACTCTGGCAACATGGGAGAAATTCGCCCTGATGTTCGGCGTCGGCGTGGTCTCCGGCTCGGTCGGAATCGTCTATGCCCACGAGCTCATGCACCAGCCGAACCGGCTCGAGCGCTGGCTCGCCGATCTGCTGCTGGCCACCGTCCTCTACAGCCATTTCCGCACCGAGCACCTGCTGGTGCATCACCCCTGGGTCGGCACCAGCCGCGATGCGGTCACGGCGCGCTACAACGAGGGCTTTCACCGCTATTTCGCCCGCGTCCTCCACGAAGTGCCACGCTCGGCCTGGCAGGCGGAAAAGGCGATGCTGGCGCGCCGGTCGCTGCCGGTGACCAGCCTGCGAAACCCCTTCTGGCTCTACGGCCTGCTGCAGGCCATCGCCTTGCTCGCCGCCTACCTGATCAGTGGCTGGGCCGGGGTGGGTTTCTTCGTATTTCAGGCACTTGTCGCCATATGGCAGCTGGAGCTGACCAATTATGTCGAGCATTACGGGCTGACCCGAAAGTACCTGGGCGACGGCAGATATGAGCCCGTGAAGCCGCATCACAGCTGGAACTCCGATCATATGGCGACCAACTGGCAATTCATCAATCTGCAACGCCACAGCGACCACCATTACAAGCCCGCGCGCCGGTTTCCGCTGCTGCAGACCTATGACGCCGACACCGCCCCGCTGCTGCCGCGGGGCTATCCGCTGATGACCATGGCGGCGATGGTGCCGCCGGTCTGGCGCCGGATCATGAACCCGCGCGTACGCGCCTGGCGGCGCAAATACTACCCGGAGATCAAGGACTGGACGCCCTACAAGGAAGCGACTCTCCCGCCACCGCAGATTCGCTGAAATTTGCACTTTTGCCCTCCGGAAAGAGCGAATATTGTAAATTTTCCGGCCCGAAAACCGAAAGTTCCAAGAGATGACCGAGCCGCTTGAATACCGCATCACCGGCATGGACTGCCCCTCCTGCGCCGCCAAGATCGAAAAGGCGGCCAGGAGCGCGGGAGTGGAGGAAATCGAGATTTCGACCGCCTCGCAAACTCTCAGGATCTCGCTGCCGGAGAAAGACAAGCGCAAGGGCGATCTGGAAGCGGCGATCGCAGCGCTGGGATACGGGCTCGACGAGATCACCGGCGACCGGGTGGCCAGCCCGCCGGCGCATCTGGGCGCCGGATATCGCCGGGCGCTCTGGATCGTCATCGCACTCAATGCCGGCTTCGGCGTGATCGAGATGGCCGCCGGCTTCCTCACCGGCTCGCAGGGGCTGAAGGCCGATGCGCTGGACTTCATCGGCGACGGGCTGATCACCTTTCTCGGCCTGCTGGCGATCGGCTGGAGTCTCGTCTGGCGGGCGCGCTCGGCGCTGGTGCAGGGAATCTTTCTGGGCGCGATGGGGCTGGGTGTGCTGGCCGACACCCTTCTGAAGCTGGGCGCCGAACGCGCGGTGGAGGCCGGAGCGATGGGCGCCGTCGCCATGCTCGCCCTGCTTGTCAACGTCGCCGCGGCGCTGGTGCTGATCCCGCACCGGGCGGGCGATGCCAATATGCGCGCGGTCTGGCTGTTTTCGCGCAACGATGCGCTCGGCAATGCGGCGGTGGTGCTGGCCGCGCTGCTGGTGGGTTGGACCGGCAGCAACTGGCCCGACCTCGCCGTGGCAGTGATCATGGCGGGGCTGTTTCTGCAATCGAGCCGGGTGATCGTACGCGATGCCCTGCGGGAACTGCACCGGCCGGGCTGACAGATCCCCCTACCCCTCAGGCCAGCCAGGGCGGACGCTTTCCCTGCATGTTGTAGCGGTGATGTTCGATAGCCTTTTCCACCTGAGGATAGTGGAACAGCCAGCCATTGGACAAAACCACGCCGGAGGTGCAGAGCCGCGCAAGCTGCTCCATCGAATGAGAAACCACGATAGCGCCGGAATGCTGCAACCGCTCCATGAGAATTTCCTCGCTCTTTTTGCGAAACGAGGCGTCACCCACCGCCGTTACCTCGTCCACCAGATAGGTATCGAACGGAATCGCCATGGACATGGCAAAAGCCAGGCGTGACTTCATCCCGGAAGAATAGGTACGTACCGGCAGGTGGAAATGAGCGCCCAGTTCCGAAAAACTCTTGGTGAAGTCCAGCATCTCCTCCGTATCCACCCCATAGATGCGGGCGCAGAACTTGACATTCTGCGCGCCGGTCAGATCCCCGTGAAAACTGCCGGCAAAACCGACCGGCCAGGAAATGGTGCCATCGGAAATCACCTCGCCGTGATCCGGCCTAAGGGTCCCCGCAATCATCTTCAACATGGTCGATTTCCCGGCCCCGTTACCACCGATCAGGGCAACGCTTTCACCGGTGGGAAAGGTGAAATTGATGTCGCGTGCCACAACCTTGCGGCCAAACCGGGTGCGGTAGGACTTGGAGAGATTGCGCAGCTCGATCATGTGCCACGCGCCTCCTCAGCGCCGGTCCCGGATCGAATAATAGATCAGAACCGAAATGCTCCATCCCAGCAGCAGGAATATCCCCGCAACCACCGATAGCAGGACGCGCTGGGGATAGCGGGCACTCTGAGGCAGGCTCGGAGCGGTGAAGATCGCCAGATAGCGGCTCTGACGCTGGGCCTCGGCCCGGGCCGCGTCCAGCGCCGCCTGTGCGGCAAGGTAGGCTTCCTGGGCATATTCCACCTCGACGCTGAGGCGCTCGTATTCGGCAACCAGGGTAGAATAGTCCTCACCATCACCCCCCGCACCGGAACCGCTCGAAAACTTGGCCCGCTCCTGCTCGATCAGTTCGCGAATGACCTTTATCCGGCGCTGTGCCTGTTCTATTCGAGGGTCGCTTTCACTGGAATTCCTGCGCAGAAGGTTCAGGCTGATCTGGGCCTCGGCCAGCTGTGCCTCGAGCGAGCCCAGCAGGCCCATCTGGCTCTGCAGGTCGGCGATGGGGTCGATGATCCGGGTTTTCGAACGAAACCGGGTCAGATTTTCGCGCGCCACCTTGAGCCGCTCCAGGGCGAGGTTCACGTCCTCGATTGCCGAGCGCGTGGCATCAGCCCGGGCGATATCGGACAATTCGTTGATCATCCTGGTAGATTCCTCGATGATCCCCTTGGCAATATCCCGCGCATCCTCCGGGCGAAAGGCGCGAACTTCGACCTCCAGCAGGCCGGAACTGGAGGCATGGCCGACCTTGACCATGCGCCGCCAGTAATCGGCCAGATCCTCAATCGTACCGGATGGATCATAGGCGAAGATCGGGTCGTATTCCGGGCGCGAGAAGATCTCGGCCAGGTCGAGCCGCTCGTTCATCCGCTCGACCATGGTCTGGCCCTGGATGAATTCATAGAGAATGTCGGTATCCGAGGAACTCGAGCCCGATATGCTGCTCAGGCTGCCCAAGAGGCTCGCTGGCGAGGTCAGATCCTCGGAGCGAACCGAAAATCCGATCCGCGAGGCGTATTGATCGCTGGCAATGTAGAAGAGGTAATATACCGTCGCCGCCAGTGGCAGCACCACGAAGACCACGAAGCTGATCAGGATCCTGCGGTGACGCGGCCGCAACGAAGCCTTGCGCGCCGGCTGGGGCGCAGCAGGCCCGGGGGCTTTCTTCGGTGCATTCCGGGCGGGGGCGGTAGCGATGGGTTTTCTCCGATGTCTTCTGCGTCTGGCTGTCCTTGTGCAATTGTGGGATTTTGTGGCTCGCAATACAAGGGCTTATCTCCTAGACTGACGCCGGGCCCATACCCGCACTCCCCGGCTGGGCCATACAATACGCTGAACGACAGGAACCCGCAGGAATGCCCCGCGCCGCGCACAAGATCCCTTTCGCCTCGGGCCGGGTCATCCTGGCCCTGTTGCTCCGGGAGATGGCATCGACCTACGGACGCTCCCCGGGGGGCTATATCTGGGCGATTCTGGAGCCCGTGGCCGGGATCAGCATCTTTTCCTTCGTCTTCAGCTTCCTGGTCTCCTCCCCCCCGCTGGGCGAGAGCTTCGCGCTGTTTTTCGCCACCGGCTTCCTGCCGCTGGCCATGTATCAGGATATCGTGGTCAAGGTGGGCACCTCGCTCAAGTATTCGCGCCCCTTCCTGACTTATCCGAACGTCACCTACATGGATGCAATCATCAGCCGGATCATCCTGGCGATTCTCACGCATCTGATCGTTTTCGGGATCATCATCAGCGGAATCGTATTTCTGGACGATCTCAGGCTGATGATCGACTATCCGAGGCTTGCCCGGGGCTTCCTGATGGCGATCGCAATGGGTATCGGCGTGGGGTTGATAAATACGCTGCTTATGGGAATGTTCCCCATCTGGCAATTTGTCTGGGCGGTCATCAACCGGCCGTTGTTTATCGTTTCGGGGGTGCTGTTTCTGGTTGACGATCTGCCCGAAGAAATGCGCGATTACCTGCTTCTCAATCCCCTGACCCACGTCATCATGCGGATCCGGACCGGTATCTTCTCCACCTATGAGGGCCCGTATGTTTCGGAACTCTACGTATATCTCATCGCCTTTTCCCTGGCTGCCCTCGGGCTCGTCCTGCTCAAGCGTTATCACAGCTACCTGCTGGACGAAGGCACCTGAATGCCGACCGCCCTCCGCTCCAGTTGCACCCGGGGTGCAATATGTCCTACCTCTTGGTCTGAGCGTTTCGCAAAACCCGAATCGGTATTCTGCGATGCGCGCGAAACATTGAAGGGTCTCGCCGCGCCTTGGCACAAACCTGCCTCGGGTCCAGGTCGAAGCGCTTCAGGATGCGGCATCCCCGAGAAGTGAATTGAGCAAAGAAAGCGTGAATGTGAATCATACCGGAAGTACTCGCCTTCTCAGGCTGCTGAGAGTACTGTTTCCCAGACCGCAGGAGATGAGGATGCTGCGGGAAATCCGCAGGTCCGGTCTCTTCGATCCTGTCTATTACCTCGGAGCCTATCCGGCGATTCACCCGATCTACCGGAAGATGCCGCTGCGCCACTATCTCCTGTTCGGAGAGGCGCGCGGATACCGGCCCAATCCGGACTTCTGCCCCGAAGCCTACCTGAAATACAACCCCGACATCGCCGAAGCGGGCATCTCCCCGCTCTATCACTTCGTCACCAGCGGAAGGGACGAGGGCCGGCCATGCAAGGAGCTGCCCGAAATCGTGGACATGCCGGCGCCCGCCAGCCCCCGGCTGCACGCCGATCCCGACCGTCAGCACGCCCCATATGCGGTGGTCGCGCATATCTACTACCCTGACCTCTGGCCTGAATTCGAGCGCCGCCTGGCCGGGCTGGAGATCGAGCATGATCTCCATGTCACCCTCACCTATCGCGGCGAGGAGACTGAGGCCCTGGCCGAGACCATCCGCGCGCGCTTCCCCGGCACCACCGTCATACCTCTCCAGAACAGGGGCCGCGACATGCTGCCCTTCGTGACGCTGCTCAGTGCCGGGCTGCTCGACGGCTACCGGGCCGTCTGCAAGATCCACACCAAGAAATCCCCGCATCGCGAGGATGGCGACCATTGGCGCGACCACCTGATTTCCGGCATCCTGCCCGAACAGGGCCTGCAAGAGCTTCTCGACCGTTTCGAAGCGATGCCGGACGCGGCCTTCTGGGTCGCCGACGGGCAGCACTATACCGGCAGGAAATGGTGGGGGTCGAATTGTGGGCGCACCCGCGACCTGCTGCGGCGGGTCGAGATCGACATCGACCATGACTCGCTCGCCTTTCCCGCCGGCTCCATGTACTGGGTCAAGCCGCTGATGCTCGGCCTGCTGCGCGCCATGCATCTGCGGGAAGAGGATTTCGAGCCGGAAAGCGGACAGGTCGATGGCACCACCGCCCACGCGCTGGAGCGCTGCATGGGATTCCTGGCCACGGCCTCCGGACAGAGGGTTCTGCAAAGCACCGAACTGGCCGAAGCACCCCCGCCCCCGGCCCTGCCCCGGCCCGGCCATGTGAGCGCCTTCTACCTGCCCCAGTTTCACCCGATCCCGGAAAACGATGCCTGGTGGGGCAAGGGCTTTACCGAATGGCGCTCGGTGACCGCGGCGCGCCCGCTCTACCATGGCCACACCCAGCCGCTCCTGCCCGCCGATCTGGGCTTTTACGACCTGCGCCTGACCGAAGTCATGGGCGAGCAGGCGGAGCTGGCCCGCAATGCCGGGATAGATGCGTTCTGCGTCTATCACTACTGGTTCGACGGCAGGCGCGTGCTGGAAGCCCCGCTCGACCGCCTGCTGGAGCGGCCCGAGATCGACTTCCCCTTCTACCTGTGCTGGGCCAATGAAAGCTGGCGGCGCAACTGGGACGGGCTCTCCGGCGTGGTCCTGCTCGAGCAGACCTATGGCGAGGGGTTCGAGCGCGCGCTTGTCGAAAGCAGCCTGCCCTACATGCGCGACCCCCGCTACCAGCGCCCCGACGGCACCCGCCCCCGCTTCATGATCTACCGCCCCGAAGACATGCCCGATCCGGCTTCCAGCGTGGAGCGGATGCGCAAGGCCTGGCGCGCGGCCGGGATCGGCGAGGTGGAGCTCGGCGCGGTGCGCTTTCACATCCAGGGCGAGAACCCGGTGGCCGACGATCTGTTCGATTTCTGGGTGGAAATGCCGCCGCACGGGCTGGTCACGGCGGACGACTACCTGTTTGGCGGCCCGCAAGGCAACCTCCTCGGCCGCGAGGTCGCTCCCGGCTTCAGGGGGCTGGTCTATGACTACGTCCGGGTCATCGACAATGCCGTTTCGCCCGCCCACACCGCCAGCCTGCCGCCAAACACGATCTGCGGCGCCATGCCCGGCTGGGACAACACCGCCCGGCGCGGGCTCGAAGCGCATATGGCCCATGGCGCTCATCCGGGCAGGTTCGACCTGTGGCTGCGTCGCATCGCCGAGCACCGGCTGGCGCATTCCTATCGGGGCGAACTTTTCCTCAATGCCTGGAACGAATGGGCCGAAAAGGCTGTACTCGAGCCCAGCGACAGATACGGCAGGCTCTGCCTGGAAGTGCTGGCATCCAGAGTTCTCCCGAACCAGAGGAATTAAGGAATTTGCCTGTTTCCCATATGCCGGAAGAACCAGAAGAAAAGTCGGGCAATCATTTCCGGCCCCGGCAAATGAATGTCAGAAAACGACAGGTATACTGAAATGGCGAGAATTGTCCTTCATATCGGCACCCACAAGACGGCGACGACCAGCCTGCAGAACATCTTCTGGCTGAATTCCGAGTTTCTGGCGCACAGAGGCGTGATCTACCCACGTCTGCCCTATGAGCATTCCGATACTACTGGCCATCACGGACTGGTTTTTTTCTGGGAGCACATGCCACGCCCTTTTCACCTCGAGGGGGGCGGCAAAGCCGCACTCGAGAAAATCGCCGCCGAACATGTGGACCGGGATGTAACGGTCTTGCTGAGCAGCGAGGAATTTTCCCGTTTTCCAGCACGGGAGGCACCGAATATCGGCGAGGTGAGGGAGATATTTGCAGATTATGAATCCATCGAGATCATCTGCACCCTGCGCACCCAGTGGCAATACCTGCAGTCGATCTACCTGGAAATTTCC